>CBFCXB010000260.1:0-4657 GCA_965601905.1 uncultured bacterium
AGAAGAGGATGACGAGTGCCGCCGCGAGCACGGCGGGCTCGGCCCGCTGGCCGCTGCGGAGGAGCTTCAGTATTCCGGTAACGGCGGCCCCGGCGAACGGGATGAGGACCGGCACGACGGGGAGGCGGTACCGTGCAAGCACGTAGAAGATGATCGCCGCGGCGAGATAGACGATCACGCCGCCATAGAGCAGCCAGAGATCGCGCCACCGGTTCCGCGTCATGAAGATGCCGAGCAGGCCGAACGGCGCGATGATCGCAAATGTGAGAAGCGGCAGGCCGATGACACCGCCGAAGCGGCGGTGGAACTGCATGTTCTCGACATTGGCGCGCTCGTACCGGTTCCAGAAGAAGAGGAACTTGCGCCAGGCGAGTGCGGTCCATTCGCCCGGATTTTTTGTAATGTACCGGATGCCGTTCCGCAGCCAGAAGCGCGAAACCTCGCTGTAGGTCAATTCACGTCCCGTCTCGGTTGCTGCGAGCTCATACATACGCTCCTGCTGCTCCTCCGGTGTTCCGCCGATCGGTTCGCCCTCGTAGAAGGGGACGGCGTAGAATCCGTTGGCCCGTTCGTTGTTTCCTATATAGAAATTGATCCCGCCGCCGGTCGTCAGGGGAATGAATTCCCCGGAGAGGCGGTAGTTACGCACGGTCAGCGGGAGAAGGGCGAGAATGACTCCCGCGATGAGCGCGACGGATCGTTTCACGAGAAGGACGGACGGTCGTTTTACCGTGCCGGCCTGCCGCGTACCAATCACGCCGCGTGAAACAAAGCCGAGGTGCAGCGCGGCGAACGGTACGAGCAGCAGCGCGACGGGCTTTGCGATGGCCGACAGCCCCAGCACGATCCCCGCGACGAGGATACGTCCGAAGCCGGGATCGCGCTTCTCGGGTGTGAGAAGGAGCACGGCGAGTAAATTAAGAAATATAATCAGCGTCGCCGGAACGAGCACCCCCTCGTAGAAGATGAACGGTAGGTACAGCGCCGCCGCCGCGCCGGCGATGATGCCGGCGGCGGACGATCTGAACAGCCGCCGCGTGATGACGATGATGAATGCGCATGAAGCGGCCCCCATCACGGCCTGCGCGAGGCGCACCGCGGTGAGGCTCGGTCCGAAGATGTGATAGATAATGGAAATCATCCATGGGTAGAGCGGCGCCTGCATGAGTTGTGTCGGAACGGGCGCGCCGCCCCAGACGAGGGCCTTGGCCCAGCGGTCGTAGATGGCCGCATCGAGCGTCAGATGCGCGGCGAGCGGATTGCCGCCGGCGGTGAAGAAAACGTGCAGGAGGCGCACTCCCAGGGCGATGAGCACGACGACAAATGCGAGAAATCCCTCGCTGATGTACAGTCCGTTTTGTTTGCCGCTTTTCATATACGTTGTTTTTATTCTAAAATGTCATCACACTCAAGAAGTAATGCACGTCGATGTGGAATCGTCTTGTGGGAGGTGCCAAGTTGACCGGTTGGAATAGATCGAATCGGATTGTACGAAGCGTGATGGTACAGGTGTGCGCATGTCTGCTGGCAGCGGTGTTCGTGTGTGGGGTGGGGGGCTCGATGGAGGCGGTGGAGGGGATGATTTCCCCAACAACCTCGCTTGCAGCAGGTGATACAATCGATCTACCCGCCGCTGCCGGTACGAGCGGCGTCTCGATCGAGGAGTCAATCTGGCGGCGGCGTTCCGTGCGGAACTTCCGTCCAGAGCTTCTCGACCAGGGCATCGTCTCGCAACTTCTCTGGGCTGCGCAGGGGATCACGGAGCCGGCGTACGGCCTCCGGAGCGCACCATCCGCCGGGGCGACATACCCGCTCGAGATCTTCATCGCGACGCAGCAGCACCTCGCCCGGTACCTGCCGGAGGGGCACCGCATCGTCGTCCTCCATCATCGCGACATCCGCGGGCCGCTCGCCGAGGCGTGCCTCGATCAGGAGTGTGTCAAAGAGGCGCCGGTCGTATTCATCTTCGTCGCCGATATCGCCCGCACCGCAGGCCGCTACGGCGATCGCGCCGGGCGGTACGTCGATATCGAGGTGGGGTGCGCCTCGGAGAACCTGATGCTCCAGGCGGCGGCACTGGGATTGGGGAGCGTGCCCGTCGGTGCATTTCACGATGACGAGGTGCACGAGGTGCTGGAGCTGCCGAAGAGCTGGATGCCGCTGCTTGTCGTGCCGGTCGGTGTGCCGGCGGAGTAGAATTATACATGATCTCGGGCCGGAGATCCGTCGCCGTGCCGATGTGCGGTATGTGGTCGGTGTGCCGGCGGAGTAAAGTATATTTAATTTTTACCGCTGGGCTTGGTCATCTCGATCTCGAACAGCTCTTCGGTCTTCATCCCGAGCATCTCCCGTCCCGCCGCCTCAACGCCGCGCTCGTCGACGAGACTTGTCACGAGATCCGGCACTCCGGACCGTAGTGCGATACGGATCTTCGTTCTCCCGCCGGTCGTGAATAGAACATATGCCGGACCGTCGTCCTCTTGAATCGTGATGTTCCGTTTCCCCAGCGTGCAGCCGCTCCCGAGCTGCACGCCGTCGATGAGGCACGAGGGGGGAGGCTCGAGTATCGAATGAACCTCGGCCGATATACCGAAGTGCCCCTTGGAGCCGGTGCGTTCGAGCGCCAACGTCCCCATGCGGTATCCGATGACTACGTAGGGACCGAGGTGGCCGTGAAAGGTCCTGAGCAGGAGTTCGATTGGAATGTCGCGATCGTCCGCGCCGTGCCCTCGTACGTTGTTGTTGTGTTCGCCACCGTGCTCTGATTGGTGGATGTGGTTTTCATTGGCATGTTCCGTCCCGTGCAAGTGATCTTCGCGGGCGTGTGTGTATCGTGCGGCTATAGGTGATTGCCACAATGACCGCAGGGTATCCGTCGTTCGAGCGATGTCGCGGATCCGTGCGATTCGGATATTCCCCTCAATGAGCGTATCGAGCGTGATATCGCCGTTCGCAGCGAACGATGCACGGTACGATTCATTCGAGATACTGATAAGCTCCGGTGCGATCAATGCGACCGCCGCCAGTTCATCGTGAAGAAAAAGATGCGTGCGTGCCATGCCCTCACCGGAGAGCGTGCGTGCGATCCACCGTGCCGCGGGTGCATGGCCTGTCGCCTTGCCTGGATGATCGGTCGCTTGGGATGCATGGCCGGACGTGCCGGCGGCAGCCACGGACGTGCCGGCGGTGGTCACGGCCGTACCGGCGTCCGTGTCTGCGGCAAGGCCGGCCGCCCCGGTTAGAATTTCGTACGCGTCGATCGTGCCCGCATCGGACATATCGATGATCACGATTGCAGGCGCCTCGCGGAGCACCGATGCGGTGGCTTTCGGATCCCAGCGCAGGTTCCATCCCGTGACTGCGCCTTCGGGATCGACCTTCGCCGGGATCCACACCGCCTCTATCACGGAGAAGGATTCAGGATACTCGCGGATGAGTGAAGCGACGTTGCAGAGCGGTCCGAGCGCGAGATAGCGAAACCGTTCGTTCCCCTTCCCGAATGATAGGGCCAGCCCACCCGGCATCACGGCGCGGGACTCGAGGCGGCGCGGCGGTGGAAAGGCGCTTCCACCGAGGGTATTCGCCGTGTGCCGCCAGGAGGGCGGTTCGCGAAGAGGACTTATGGCGCCCCGGCAGACGAGTATGTCGTTACGTGGAATCGATTCGAGGAGCCCGATGACGTTATTGGTTCCCTTTCCCACCGCGGCGGATCCCTCAACCGTCACGATTGCATGGATATCGATGCCGGCGGCGAGCATGGCGAATAGTGCCCGCACATCATCGAGCCCCATGTCCGTATCGACGATGATCGCCGTTTCCGTGGTATTATTTGATGCTGATGCGGCCGGGTGCGCTGGGAGCACCAATGTCACTGCCGCAATAGCGGCGATCGCTATAATTCTGCATCGTTGAGTCACATTCCACCTCCTGATTGTACGGCGGACGGGCATGGCGTGTTCGCGCCGCGTTTAATCGGTGTTGTCGTGGAACTCGTCCGCGATGATCTCCTCGATGCGCCGCTGGTCTTCGTCGGTGCGAATCAGCTCAAGCGCTCGCCGGTACTCGTCCGCAACCTCCGAGCCGAACTCCTCGACGATCCGCATCGTTCTTCTTCCGCTGGTGAGCCGCGTGTAGCGGAGCCGTTCGAGGAGCGACTCGTACATCGTGTCCGATGTGTACCCCCGCAGTGTGTACCGTGCCACGAACTCGCCGCACGAGGCGCACTGGATGTAGACGCGTATCGACTGTCCCCTGCAGAAGTACACATTGTTCTTCATGCTGATCGAGCCGCACCGGAGACAGTGTTCGAGCCGAGCCGTTTCGCCGTTATCAGATTTTTCCCTATTCAATGCCGGTCCACCTTCCCGTCTGTCGACATTTCTATCTCCCCCGAGATAATTCCGTCCGCCGGTGTCTCGAGCGTCCGCGTGATTTTTCCGCTCCGCCGGTGTCTCGAGCGTCCGCGTGATTTTTCCGCTCCCCCGGCGCCGCAATCTCCCGCGAGATCAGAAAAAGAGATATATGAAAATCGTTATCACGACAACCGAAATCGCAGTGATGATGCTACCCCCCTTGAGCATGTCCCGGACCTGCACGTGCCCCGAGCCGTATGCGAGCGCGTGCGGGGGCGTGCCGCACGGTGTGCCCCACCGCGGGC
>CBFCXB010000261.1:0-4640 GCA_965601905.1 uncultured bacterium
AAACATTCCGCCGGGCACCACCAACGCTAAGAAGAATAACTGCACACCGTGGCATCTCTCCAGCGGGCACCTGCCGGGTGTGGCCACGACGGGTGATACGGTAGATGTCAAGGGGAGCGCCGATGTCGCGGGAAATCCCGCTCCGATCGACAATTCACCGACGAACCCATTCTATTCCTTGGCCGAGGTGCTCGGCATTACGGACGCCGAGGTGGCATCGTTCCTCGCTAACGCGGATAACACATCCATCAGCAGCACGATCAATGGAATCACCTATATAAACGGGGATGTATCGATCAATAGCACAATTACCGGGGAAGGGCTGCTCTACGTAACGGGCAATATGAGCGGCAACGGGCAATTCCAATACAAGGGGCTGATATACGTGGAAGGTGACGTTAAGCTTACCGGTGGTGTGTGGATTCTTGGGACCGTGGTCGTCAGGGGCACGTCCGATTTCAACTTCAGTGCCGGTAATGGAGGTATTCTCTACAGCTCCGAGGCGATACGGAACGCGCTGAGCAGCGCGATGCCCTGCATCGTGCTGTCGTGGCGTGAGATCTGAGGTACGCACAGTCGTTGTGCCGCCGGATTGGAGCCGATCCCGGCGCACACCGGCGGATCGAAACCCTCACGTACATATGGAAGAGAGGGAGCATCGGTCTGATGCTCCCTCTCTTTATTGTTGATCCTTCAATCGATCAATATGCACCCGTCATTCCCGGATATGGATCGAGACGATGTCATTCCGGGAGATTCTTGAGGGCGCCCCAGGATGTCTCCTCCTCAGCGCCGAAGGTCTCGGCAGCGCTCCCCGGGATCTTCGATCCGAAGATACCGAATTCATCGATCTCGTCACCGGGGCATCCCATCTCGTTGTAGTCCGCGAGGTAGTTTTTAATGCCGACCAGATTGGCCTTTACCGTTTTGTCCACCCTGCCGAAGATGCGGTCGAGCGAACAGAGGAGCGCATCGCCGTTTGAGATGGCGCCCATGATCGAGTCATCCGAACCGGCGAGGACATTCAGCTTGGCCGCGATCAGGTGATGGACCATGATCAGCAGCTTGTTATGCTTGATCGGCATGTTGAGGATCGAGATCAGCTCCGCCTTCGTGTAAGAATCGCAACCGATCTCGAGGCTCTCGACGGGCCAAGAGTCGGGATGGTTCTTCCAGAATCCCGGCGTGTGGTTGCAGTACTCGGGTGTGTCGCACTCGCAAGTGAATGTCGGGATGCTGAAACGCGCCTCTTCATACGGTGTTTGGACGCTGTAGAAGTAGATTATACCCTCGACGCTGTAATCGCCGCATAGCTCCATATCCCATATGCCGTCCAAGGAGAACGGCGCCGCAGCCGATCGTGGTATCGTTTCCACGCCGGACGCCGTGGCGACGGTGTCGGTTCCCTGAACGAGCTTGATATCGTAACAGAGATCTACATCCTCGACGAGGACGAGAATGCCGGATACGGTCCAGCCCTCGCAATCGGCGGTAGCGGTGTAGTCCCAGATATCATTCGCCCGTGCACTGACGGTCAGGAGGGGGAGCAGGAGCAAAGCACAAACAACAATCATTTTCGCCTTCATGGTGCGTAACCTCCAGTTGATAAAACAGAGACGAAAACAGATTTAGTCAATCGCACCTCTAATTGTACCATGGAACATCTCCACGGCACAAGGGGCATTCGCATAACATGTGAAATAATAATGCGTTGAAATTGTATCGCTAGCCGAGGCTGCCGACCTTTTTCTCGACCTCCTCGAGGATCTCCGAGGATCGTACGAGCTCCTTCATCCGCGTGTGGTCCGGGAAGAGGGGGCGATCCACGTCGAGGAAATCGACATACCGGCGTATGACTTCCTTTGCCTTCTGCACGCCGTGGCCGAATGAGTATTCTCTGAAGTCGAGCGCCTGCGCCGCCGCCATGAACTCGATCCCGAGAATGCCGTAAGCGTTGTCGAGGATCTGCATGTTCTTGATCGCCGTGTTCATCCCCATCGAGACAAAGTCCTCCTGGTCGGCGGCGGCCGGTATCGACTGGATCGAGGCGGGCGCGGAGAGGATCCGCTGCTCGACGATCTGCATGTCGGCGGTATACTGGCTGAGCATGAGGCCGGAGAACATCCCCGCGCCCTTCGTGAGGAAGGCGGGGAGGCCGACGTTCAGCGCCGGGTGGTTGAGCCGGTTCATGCGGCGCTCGCTCATGACGGAGACCATCGTGACAGCCGCCCCGATCATGTCCATCGGAAGCGAAACGGGGCTCCCCTGGAAGTTGGCGCCGGAGATCTGCATATCGCGGTCGGGGAAGAAGACGGGATTGTCGCCGACGCCGTTCAGCTCGATCTCCACCTGCGAGCGGGCGTACGCCACGGCGTCGTGGGCGGTGCCGATCACCTGCGGCGTCGAGCGCATCGAGTAGGCGTCCTGGACCTTGCATTTCAGCTTGCCCTCCGCGAGGTCGCCGCCCGCGATGCATTCCTGTATCGCTTTCGCCGTGCGGATGGCCCCCGCGAATCCCCTGATCTCGTGGAGCAGCGGGGTGTAGGGGCGCATGTTGGCCTTGAGGGCCTCCAGCGTCATCGATGCGGCGATCTCGGCCTGCTTGAGCCACCGGTTCGTATCGTACAGCATGATGGCGCTCATCGCGGTGAGGAGATTGGAGCCGTTGATCGCGGCGAGTCCGTCCCGTGCCTGGAGTCCTGGTATCGGAATCCCGGCGCGGTCCATCGCGTCCTTCCCCTCGAGGAGTTTTCCCTTGTAGTAGGCCTGTCCCTCTCCTAGAAGCAGCAGCGCGAGCTGGGCCATCGGTGCGAGATCACCGCAGGCCCCAACGGAGCCCTTCTGGCACACGTAGGGGATTACTCCCTTGTTCAGCATCTCTGAGAGGGTGAGGGCGATCTCGGGACGACTGCCGGAGTTGCCGTGTGCGAGAACGTTGATCCTCCCGGCCATAGCGCCCCGTACATACTCGATCGGCGCCGGATCGCCGATACCGGCGGCGTGGTTGTAGATCAGGTAGCGCTGGAAATCCTGGATCTGCTGATCATCGAGGACGACCTCGCTGAACTCGCCGATCCCCGTGTTGACCCCGTACATGATCTCGTGCGCCTCGATCTTCTTCTCGACCATGCGCCGACACGTCTTCATCCTGTCGATTGCGGCGGAAGGTATCTCGACCGCTTCGTTATGACGCGCGATGCGAATGAGCTTCTCGATCGTGAGTTCCGAGCCGTTCAAGGTGATAGCCAAGGCAACCTCCCTAATTACAACGAGTTATATCGAATTTCATGCTCCGTATGCATTTGTGACACCATACCTGAATATTGATAGGCAAATCCGATTGCCATGTCCATAAAAAAGTGGGGAGCGAGCTCTTTTTCCAGCCGTTGGATCGCTCTGCATCCGGGAAGGCGCCGCCGGCGATCGTTCCACGACGGCGCTCGGCAACAATCCTGAAGCGTAAAACGTTTCAAGATTGACAATCGATTGAATCGGCTGTTATGTTAATCCTTCGGAAGTTATACCAACTCCTGAATATTTCACGTCGGGGGTACGATTATGAGAAACGTTTTGATCGTCGCGCTGTCCGTGTTGTTGTTGTGCTCCGTTGGATGCAAGCCGAAGCATCCTTCGATGGTTACGATCGACCCGGGATTCAATCCCAACGAGGCCGGCACCATTCTGGTCGCGCCGTTCATCAGCTCGATCACGCAAGGGGAGGATCCGAACCGTGATTCCGAACGGCTCACGAACAAGATCCTCTGGGAGATGCTATCGATGCGGGCGGACCATACGTTCCTCTCCCCCGAGCAGATGCGGTTCGCCGTGCGCCGGAGCGATCTCGGCGATGCGTACAAGCAGTTCAAGCTGGGTTGGATCACCAAGCACGAGGCCGATATCGATTTCCTGCGGAGTGTAAAGGAAGCGTTGAACGTCGATCTCATGCTGCTACCGCAAGTCTATCTCTGGTTCAAGGACGAGGCGGATTACCGGGAGATCGGTACCGCCTCGAGCACGCAGGTGGGCGTCACGATGACCCTTATCGATCCCGCCTCGGGGATGATCGTATGGGAGGCCACGGACGAGAACTTCATGGAGTCGGTGCGGACCGAGGGCGGCAGGTCTCGTGTCGTTTCGGCCGGTTGGGACCGGCGCGTCGATGGCGTCACCGCGACCGGCAGGGATATGTACGCGGCGCCGCCGTTCGAGGATGTTGCAACACTCGTGATCGAGGTCCTCGTCGCCGCGATACCGCAGAAAGGAACATTCGAATAGTGTTGGACGAGTGGTGGATGCACGAGGCGCTTGGCGAAGCGCTGATAGCACTGGGCGGGGGTGAGGTGCCGATCGGCGCTGTAGTGGTGAGTGACGGGGCAATCATCGGGAGGGGGCACAACGAGATCGAACGCCGGTCACTGGCGACGGCGCACGCCGAGATCCTCGCCATCGAAGAAGCGGCGCGCACGCTTTCCGATTGGCGTCTCGACGGCTGCACGATCTACGTTACCGTGGAACCGTGTCACATGTGCATGGGCGCGTTCTACCTGTCGCGCGTGCACCGCGTGGTCTATGGCGCGCCGCAGCCGCGCACCGGCGCCTGCGGTTCGGTGGACCGGTTCCACGAGGCGGCCTTAATGAAT
>CBFCXB010000262.1:0-4631 GCA_965601905.1 uncultured bacterium
CCCCGCGGTTTTTCTCCATCGCCCCCGATCACCCTGTCCACAATGAATGCGGGGCGCCTGCGGACCTCGTCGAGCGTCCGCCAGATATACTCGCCAGTGACGCCCATCGCGACGAATTGAAAACCGAACAGGACTAGGACCACGACCATGAGCGCCGTCCAGCCGGGAACGTCGGCATGGAAGGTAAGTCGCTGTATAATAAGAAACAGGGCGTAGCACAGGCCGAGAAAGGCGAGTAAGAATCCGATCGCCGACATGAATCGCATCGGCGCGTAGCTGAAGGCGAGGATCGAATCGACGAGATACTTGAACTTTTTCCAGAACGTCCAGCGGGACTCACCGTCCTCCCGGCTGCGCCGCGTATAGTGAATCTGAGACTGGGTGAAACCCACCCAGACGATGAGGCCCATGAGGAAGGTGTTCCGCTCCCCTATATCGACGATGATGTTCCGCACCTGCCGGTCTACGAGCACGAAATCGAATCCCCCCCTCGGGAAATCCCGGAGGGCGAGCCTCCGCAGGATCGCGTACGAGATATTCGAGAACATTCTCGTGAGGAGCGGATCCTCGCGCTTTTCCCTGACCGCCATGACGGTCCGATCCCCCGCCTCCCACCGTTCGTACATCGTGGGGATCATCTCGGGCGGGTCCTGGAGATCGGCCGAGATGATTGCGATGCAGTCCCCCGTCGCGTAGGTGAGCCCGGCGAGGATCGCGTTGAAAGAGCCGAAGTTACGCGAGAGAAGGACGCTCCGCACCCTCTCGGGATCCCGCGCGGCGAGCCCCTCAAGGATCTCGCGCGAACGGTCCCCCGAGCCGTCATCTACAAGAATGATCTCGAGTCCAGCCTTGTCGGCGAGACCTTCGTGCATTGCGCACAGCCGCTCGTAGAGGGCCTCGAGGGTTCCCTCGTTGTAATAGACCGGAACGACCACCGAGATACGCTTCACATCATTCTCCTTGTCCACGTTCCACCATGTGCAGCCCCGCATCGGGATCGCGGCGGTACCGGGCCCCGCATCCGCACCGCAAGAGTTCCGCTCCTCCGGCCGGGTCCGGTTGGAGCGTACGACCGCACCGGCAGACGTACCCGTGCGCGGCCGCCGGATTGCCGTAGACGAGGGCATGGGCCGGGACATCGCGCGTCACGACCGAGCCCATTCCGACGAGGGCGTACCGGCCGATCGTGATCCCGCCCCTGAGAACGCTGTTGGCCCCGATCGAGGCGCCTTGCTCTATCACGATCCGCTCGAATGCTTCGGGGCGCCGTTTGCTGCGTGGGGTGATATCGTTGGTGTAGACGACGTTGGGCCCGAGAAAGACATCGTCCCCGACGCGCAGCCCATCCCAGAGGTCATTGCCGCATTTTACCGTCACCCGGTCCCCCAGGACGACATCGCCCTCGATGAAGCAGTGATCGTTGATGTTGCAGTCGGCGCCGATAACGGCCCCGGCAAGTATATGCACGAACGCATAGATGCGCGTCCGGGGCCCCACGGAGTCGTTCTCGACAATGGCGCTGGGGTGTATTGATGCTGTCGGATCGATCATTCTGTTCTCACCGTGTTCCGGGCGCGGTCAACCCGTTTACCGCTCCTCCGCGTTCCAGTAATGGCGCTTGTGCTGTTTGTAGTATTCTATCGTTGCCCGCAGGCCGGTATCGAGATCGGTTCTCGGTTCCCACCCGAGGGCGCTCCGTATCTTGGTGATGTCCGAGTAGAAATCTCCCGGTTCCTGCTTGGCGCGCTCGGGGCTGAAGGGGGCGAACTCCCACCTCCCCATCCCGGCGATCGCGGTGACCCGCTCGGCCAGCTCGAGAAAGTTGGAGGGGACATCGACCCCCACGTTGAATACTTCCCCGATCGCCTCGTCCCGCACCGCCGCGAGGAGGATCGCCTCGATCGCATCATCGATATAGAGGAAATCGCGTTTGATGTCTCCTTTGCCGAACACCTTGATCTTACCGTCGTCGAGCGCGACGCGGACGAACCAGTTGACGACCCCATACCGGCTGTGATGCATCTGCGCGCGCGGGCCGTATATATTGGTCAGACGCAGCACGCTCGTTGCGACGTCGTGCTTGTCGCTGTACAGAAGCATCATCTTCTCCGCCGTGAGATTCGAAAGCTCGTAGAGTCCCTTCGGATTCATCGGGGTATCCTCGCCGACCGGCAGGCTCACCGCCGGTCCGTACTGCCCCCTCGTGCCGGTATAGACGACGCGGGCGGCGGGCGCGTGCCCGCGCACCGCCTCCATCACCACGGCCGAGCCCCTGATGTTGATATCGATGTCGGGGAACGGATTCGTCAGCGAGAGAATGTGATCGACCTGCCCCGCGAGGTGGAAGACGATCTCCTGATCGCGCACGAGGTAATTCATCGTATGCGCATCACGGATGTCGGAGAAATTGATACGCAGCTTGTCCGCGATCCCCTCGATATTGAACAGGTTGCCCCCGTACCCGGGAAGCATGGCGTCGACCACCGTGATATCGGCACCCAGCTCGACGAGCCGCCGGGCGAGGTTCGAGCCGATAAAGCCCAATCCGCCGGTAATCAGCACCTTTTTATTCTTCAATGCCATTTCGAGCTTATCCATAATAAACGCATCCTTTTGAAAGGAAATACTTTCCCCTTCATAAGCACGTAGTATACCATATACCATACCATGCTGTATAGAGTACAGAGGGGAGATGTGCTGTGTTGGGCGGTCTTGGCGGCGGCGGCCGTTCTGCTCTCCGGCTTCACGGCCGGGGTAGCGGCGGAGCATTCGGCATGCGCGCCCGGAAGGGGTACGGATCCGCCTGCGAGCCCGCAAGGCATCCGGCCGGAAACGCCGGATTCAGTGCGGGAGTATCGACGCATCGTTTCGCTTTCCCCGAGCACCACGGAAACCCTCTTTGCGCTCGGACTCGGGGACAGCGTGGTGGGAGTGACACGGTTCTGCAATTATCCCCCCGAGGCGCGGCGGCGGCGGCGGGTCGGGGGGTATCTCGACCCGAATTACGAGGTCATCGCCTCTCTCGCGCCCGACCTCGTCATTCTCCTTCCCGAACAGGATGGGGCGGGGCGTTTTCTCGATGAACTCGGACTCCGCCACATCACGGTCGACAACAAAACGGTGAGGGACATACTGGGGACGATCGAACTGATCGGGACGACGTGCGGCGCCGGTGAGGCGGCGCACGCACTCGTCGACTCGATCGAGCATCGATTGGCGCTGATCCATGAAAAGACGCACGCCCTGCCGCGCCCGCGTGTACTTGTCGCCGTCGAGTGTACGGTCGAGGCCGGCACGATGCGGGAGGTATACGTAGCGGGGAAAAGAACCTATTACGATGAACTGATCCGCGCGGCCGGCGGTGTCAATGCCTACGAAGGGAGGCACATCGAGTACCCGATGCTCACGGCGGAGGGGATCATACAGTGCAATCCCGAGATCATCATCGATATACGTCCCCTTCTCGACGCGGATTCATCGCGGATCGAGGAGGCCGTTCTTGAGTGGGAGACGGTATCGGCGGTCGGCGCGGTGAAAAACGGCCGGGTCCACGTGCTGACGGGAGATTACGCAGTCATTCCGGGGCCGCGCTTTATCGAGTTCCTCGGAGAGCTGGCACGTATCGTTCACCCGGATGTGAATTGGAACGATCGATGAAACAGCCCATTATTGAAATCAGGAATCTCACCTTTTCGATCGAGAACGACACGATCCTCGATTCGATCTCGATCGATATACACCATGGGGAATACCTCTCGATCATCGGGCCGAACGGCGCCGGCAAGACGACACTCCTCAGGTGCCTGATGCGTATCTACCACGCGCCGCCGGGAGCGATTCGCGTGGGGGGGGTCCCGGCGGAAAAACTGGGCCAGCGCGCCCTGGCGAGGCGGATCAGCTACGTTCCACAGAGCGAGGGGCGCCGGTGCCCCTTCACCGTCGAGGAGTTCGTCCTGCTCGGCCGCTACCCCTTCCGGAGCCCCTTCTCCTCGATACGGCGGGAGGATCGCCGCGTTGTGCGCGAGGCGCTCCGGCTGACGCGGATCGAGCATCTGGCCGGGCGCCGGATCGAAACGCTGAGCGGCGGCGAGCGGCAGACCGCGTTCATCGCCGCCGCGATCGCGCAGGGCGCCGGGATACTGCTGCTCGATGAGCCGACGACCTTCCTCGATCCGAAACATGAGGTGGATGTCCGCGCGATTATCAGGCGGCTCAACAGCGAGTTGGGTAGGACGATCATCTCCGTGACGCACGATATCAACGCGGCGGCCCTCGAGAGCGACCGCATCGTGATACTGAAGGAGGGTCGAGTGGTTTTCACGGGGACGGCCGAGCAGGTCATGAATGACGCCGTGCTATCGCGGGCCTATGGCAAGTCGTTCGTGTTCGTCGAGCATCCGTCGGCGGGGAGGCGCATCGTCGTACCCGATGCGATTGAATGATGAATCGGAAACGGAATATCGTACTCGTATCCTTGATCGGCTTCACCGCCGCGGTGCTCCTGCTGGCGCCGCTCGTGGGGATCGAGACGATACCGATCCGGACGGTGCTGCGGCCCGCCGCCGGTGGAACGGCCACCGATATCTTCTGGCGTATCCGCGTGCCCCGGGTCATCATCGCGTTCTCTGCGG
>CBFCXB010000263.1:0-4627 GCA_965601905.1 uncultured bacterium
ATGACACCGAGCGGAGCATCGGCCTCTACTGGACATACGAGAAGATGATCCGGCGCGCGGAGAGTGATATCGACTCGACGCTCGGGGCGACCGGCGCCATCTACGCGATCCGCCGCGAGCTCGTGGGACCGATCCCACCCGATACGGTGCTCGACGATATCGAGATCCCGCTCCAGGCGCTACGCCAGGGATACCGCGTGATCTTCGAGCCCGAGGCGGTGGCCTATGATGCGGCCGCCAGCGAGATCGGGCGGGAGTTCGGGCGCAAAACGCGGACGCTGGCCGGCAATTTCCAGCTCTTCAGCCGCAACCGGTGGCTTTTCAATCCGCTCAGAAACCGGATATTCATCCAGGCGATCTCTCACAAGTTCTTCCGGCTCCTCATCCCCTACGCCCTGGTGATCCTGCTGGTGAGTTCGTTGCTCGTGGGCGGCACGGCATATCGCGTGTTTTTCACCTTGCAGGTGCTCGGGTATCTTCTGGGCTCGGCGGCGCTGCTTTCGGACGCCGTGCGCCGAATCCGTTTGGCGAATGTGGCATCGGTATTCATATCCCTCAACGCGGCCTCGGTGGTGGCGCTGTACATGTTCGTCTTTCGCCGGATAGATGTCAGATGGAAGCGGTAGGAGTTCGCTGAATTCCTTATCGCTAAATACTATAAGAGCCTTCCGGAACAATATTTGCAATGTACATCCGGGTCGTCGTCCCGGGATATTCCAAGTACGCTCCGGCGAGCCGCATGGTAGAATTCATTATTCCAAATAGTACGCAACGGTTGCTCGAAAATATTACCGACGCGATATTTCTTTTCAAAACCGCCGCAACAGAGACTAATCGTGCCGTCCCAGTTGACGAACAACTCATGCCATGGAGAAATGCAATCGAACCATTTCTCACTTACCGGAGGCGACTCACCGTTATTATCGCGTATGTATATATAGTAAGGATTGGTATAGCGCGTATCTCTCGGAAGCCATTCTTCCATGCATTCCAATCGCTCTTTTCTGAGTGTCATTTCATCAATGTCCCGTGGGACCATATCGCCGTCAAGCTGCAAGAAGCGGAGATTGAGGCTTGCTCCGCTCAGCAGGTATCCCGCACCCATTTTCTCGGCAAATTCCGGCAGCACCTTTGCTTCATGTTCGTTCTTTCTCGTCACCACGAATTGTATGATAATATCAGGATACGCGAGGTTCCATCTCTCCTTCGCAGCTACGAGGGCATGAATCTTTTCCAATGCTTCACTGAAGCTCATATCAAACCGTCCATTGAGAGGCTGGTACTCGCGGTATGTCTTTTCCGATAAGCCGTGCAATGAAATCACCACGTTGCTGATACCGCTCGTAACGAGCTGCTCGGCATCCTCCTTATGCCACGTGCGAAGTGTACTGGAAATGGTGGAAGTGATGTCATATCCGGCGACGTATGATATCATTTTATATATATCTGGATGCAGAAATGGATCGCCCCAATTGTACAGATTGACAACACGAGCGTACCCCTTGATCTGATCGATAACATATTTAAACTTATCCAATGGCATCAGACCTCTATACCCGTTCGACCGTCCCTGACCGACGGGGCAAAGGCGGCAATTGCCTGCACAGCGATTCGTGACTTCAATGTTCGCAACGCTTGACAATCCCACGATATGGATCATGCCAAGAGCCTTCTGAATTTTCACCATGGCCTTATTGCTTATTCTGTGTAATCCATGTTTGACGTTGAAGATTTCGTGCAAGATCACCCTGAGGTATCCCGGATGACGTTGACTGCATGCAATTATGCCCATTGTAGCGGATTGAATGAAAAAGCCTTACAGCGCTATGTAATCACATTTCTCTTGGCAATGAGTCATGCATAGGAGAATTCCAGCCCTCATAATATATCACAAGCGTAACATCTATTTCAAGAATGGATTATAAAGCGGTAATCACTTGCAGGAAACTGCACTGATACAGTACGATCTCACACTGCCATGAAGAACCGGGAATATGTCATTATCGCGCTGTTCATCCTCGTGGCCGTCGTCGCCACCTCGCTGGCGCTCATGTCACTGCCGGCCGCTCTGGTTCTCGTCGCCGCCCTCAGCGTTGCGATAATCGTCTTCTTCAAGCCTTTCTACGGGCTCCTCCTATACATCGTGCTCCTGTACATCAGGCCGCAGGATTTCGTTCCGGCGCTCGAGAAGTTGCGCGTTATGCTGGTGCTCGCCGTTGCGATTATCCTCTCTTTCTTTATTCACCACATATTCACGAAAAGAAAGATTAGCCTGCTCCAGAGCAGGCAGAGCATTTTCATGCTCGCCCTCTTGATTCTCGTACCGGTGAGCAACCTCGCCAACCTGCAGTTCAAGGAGGCATGGGACGGATTCAACGATTTTCTCACCTTATTCCTGCTCTTTTTCATGATCATCAACATCATGGCCGATCACCGCAAACTCCGCACCCTCGCGTGGACGCTTGTCGTCTGCACGGCGATTATCTGCGTGAACGGCATCATCCAGCGCTTCAGGGGATTCGACCTCATCGGCAATATACCCGAAGCAGAAGGCAGGATACGCTGGATCGGCATATTCGGCGATCCGAACGATTTCGCTCTCTTGATCAATTCGTTCTTCCCATTCGTCCTCGTGCGGTTCTTCGAGAAAGGTATCGGCGCATCGCAGAGATTCCTTCTTCTGATCGTCGGCGCGATCAACATTCTGGCGATATACTACACCGGTTCGCGGGGCGGCTTCATGGCGCTGCTGCTCATACTCGCCTTTTTCGCGTTCAAGCGATGGGGGCTCTTGAGGGGACTCGTCATAGGGGCGGTCTTTTTCGCCGCGGCGATCGCCATCGCCCCGGGTAGATTCATGGATCTTTCCCCGTACGGGACGTCTGCGAGCGGGAGGATATATGCGTGGATCGATGGTCTCGTCATGCTCAGGATGCGCCCCGTGTTCGGCGTCGGGTTCGACCAGTTCACCGTCGTGCACGGCCGGGCTGCGCACAGCGCCTTCATCGAATGTATGGCGGAACTGGGGCTGATGGGGTACCTTGCCTGGATCTCGATAATATTCATAAGCTTCAAGGATATCAGCCGCGTCATAGGCACTTCATCGTCCGAATCGCTGGTGAAATACGCCAAGGTAGTCCAGCTCTCCCTGGTCGGTTTCCTGGGGAGCGCGTTCTTCCTCTCCCAGGCGTATAGTCCGGTATTCTACATACTCGTCGCCTTCGCGACGAAGATCTCCGCCCTATGCGACCCGGCGATCAAGCGCCCATCCATGCTCTCGGCCGGCGAATTGATACGGATCGGGTTCATCATCGGCGGAAGCATCGCCGCCTACAAGCTGCTTGCCATGATCTACGTCTGACATTTGCGCCGCCGTGGAAAAGCGCCCGGGGAGAGCCATCAGGGATCAAGCGGCGGCTCCGCGCCGATATGTGCTCGCTGGTACCGCTCGTAGGCGTCCTCACCGAGTTCGGCTATCATCTCATGGGGAAAATCCAACTTCTTGACTATCCGCATCGGGTTCCCGGCGACGACGCAAAACGGAGGAACGTCCTTTGTCACCAGCGTCCTGGCCCCGATAACGGCACCGAAACCGACCGACACATTCCCCACGATGACCGATTGGAGCGCGGCCCAAACGTAATCGCCTATCCGGATCCGCCCGATCTTCGCACGGTCCAGCTTCTGGAATCGCTGACCGTATTCGAGGTTGTGGCCGGGATTGTCCGATATCATCGAGCATCCTATCAAACAGTTGGAACCGATATGAACCTCGTTTCCCGCAATGATCGTTATGGACTGGCTGATATCCGTATTGTTGCCGATGACGATTCGGGGATGTTCGCCCACCGCGAGCCCGACCAGGGTTGATCGATCGTACAGGGAGACTCCGGTGCCGATCACGATCTCCAGATCGCCCGCGATGTACGGTATGCCCTGACCCGAATGGTATATATGCAAATTGCTCCCGCACCTTGCGCAGCGGCTTCGGAACAGCGGTTGGTAATAGACGATCCGCCAGAAGGTGCGCCAAGCGTTTATCCGGAACGAACGTTCGTGATAGAGCGCATCATGCCAGCCGGGCACGTATGGCACCTCAATTCCCCGCACCCGCTTTGCGAAACGGTACAGCCCGTCGTAGAAGGGCGTTTCGCGTTTTCTGATGCGTGATCTCAATTCTTCGAAGCCCATTTTCGCTCTCCACACCGTACGCCGCGCGTCCTTCGACCGGCCGGATTACCCGCTTGTATTGTATCGCTGCTTTTCCAAAAGTCCATCGATAATACCGGCGAACCGTCCGGCTACCGCCTCGGACGAAAAATAGGCGATGGATTCCATCGTGGGCGCCGGGAGCGTTCCCTCGACGGCCGCCCTGATACTGCGCTCAATAGAAGTGCGATCGGCCGTGTCGCTCACCAGTCCAAGCTTGTACCTGCGGATAAGGTTGAACGTTGCGGAGCCCTTGGGCGCGATCGCTATCATCGGATTGCCCGTGGCAATATACTCGTAGAGCTTTGCGGGAACCTGGTAGTTGGTCGAACGGTGCGGCTGCAGCAGAAGCAGAACGTCGGCACCGATCATCGCATCGATCGCCTCCCGATGGGGCACGTACGGCCGGCACCTGACA
>CBFCXB010000264.1:0-4625 GCA_965601905.1 uncultured bacterium
AATCTTGACAAATTCATTATATCGCTCAAGCGCCGCCTCATCCTGTGGCACGAAAAGATAAAATTCGGATTTCGGCATTATTTCTTGATATGTAGCGTTGCTGATTTCATGCTTAGAAAGCCAATTATACTTATCTCCCCTCAAACCCCATATCTCGCCGTGTTGCACAGAGCCAGTTGATTCAACTCCATCGCCGGTCTTTATGAAAAACGCAATCGCCACACCCTGCCGGATATCAAAGACATTCTCATCCTTGCTACCGTCGGGACAGGTTTCTTTCTTGAGAGAATTTCCGTGCAGGTCCAAGATATATATTTCATCAAAGGTCTTCATCAGACTTTGCCGCATGCCCCTGAATGTCGGATTGTCGAGATACGAGTGATTCGTGATCATACCAACAACGCCACGGCCAGCCTGATCGATCTTCCACTGGGCGAATCTCAAGAACTTCACGTAATCATCCTGGAGCCATTTCGGATTCTTCTCGCCGAGTGGCTTGCCATCAACCTGTTTGTAATCATCGATCTTGCCGAGGATCCATTCACCCCTGTTGCTCGAATGGCCCGAATACGGCGGATTCCCCAGCACAACGAGTATCTTCTGCTCCTTCTTCACCTCCCCGGCGAGGTGGGATTCCTCGGCGAGGGAGGAAAAGCCGGGCAGGCGGCTCTGCTTGAGCTCCTCCATTTCCAGGGTATTGGTCAGGTAGAACTTCACGCGCTCGTCGTCGGCAAGGCGGTGGCCGAGCTCCTCGAGAAAGAACGACATTTTCAGGTGCCCGACGGCGTACGGCGCCATCATCAGCTCGAAGGCATAGAAATTTTTTAATATTTTATTTTTTATAAATTCCTCGCGGCCGCCCGAGCCGTACTTCGCTTCGAATTCAGTGACCGCCTCCTGGGCGGCACGAGCCACGAAGGTCATCGTGCCCGCCGCGGGATCGAGCAATGTGACCCCCTCTGAGGCGAGCCCGTCGGGCATATCGAATTTTTCTTTGAGAATAGAATGCAGTGACCGGACGATATATGAAACGATGGCCTCGGGAGTATAGTAAACCCCCCGGCGCTCGCGCTCCTCGGGATCGTACCGGGCCAGGAAGGTCTCGTAGAAATGAACGACCGGATCGCTTCCCTTCCCCTCGTGATAGTAGCGATCGAGGATGCCGGGAGCATCCGCGACGGCGAGAACCTCGGAGATATCGTCCACGATCCACTCGAGCTCAGCGGGCAGCTCTTCCAGTGAAATGAATCGGAACACATCGCGCAGAATGCCGATTGTTTGCGGAATCTTGTAAAATGCCATGCGGCGGTTGAAGCCGTTGCCCGCGCGCGTGCGCGCCGCGAAGAGCCCGTAGGTGATCGTCTGCGCGTAGAGATCGGCGAAATCGTGCGGCGTAAGTTCACCGATCAGGTACTTCTGGAACGCCTCGTAGAATCCGCGCAGCTTTCCCGCCGAATCCGCGTGCCCCCCGGTGAGCTGCCCCTCGGCGAGCTGCTGCTCGGTGACGTCGCGCAGGAAGCGCGTGCGCTTGGCCAGATCCACGGCGAGCGTCTCGGCGTTGTACGCCCTCGGGAGCGAGAAATCGAGAAAATGCTCGAGCAATGCCCAAAGCTCGTCGGGCTTCTCGATCGGCGGGGTTGTGCGTACCCGGTTCAGAATCATGGGCCGCGCCGCCAGCACCGATTCGACGAGCTCCCCGTTTCGGTACAGCCGGAACTCAAGAAAATTGGTGAGGATCAGGTTGGCGAACGTGCCGAGGTAGCGCTGAAGCTGCTCGGAGCGCTCGATCTCGCTCAGCCGCTCCTCCGTCGGTTTCTTGGCTTCGATATAGCCGATGATCCGGTCCGTGCCGTTCCAGACGCGGAAATCCGGGTTCCCCGCCTCGGTCGGTTTCGGCAGCGTCGTCACGTGGACGTTCTCGCGGCCGGTGACCTTTGCCACCTCATCGAGTAGTTCACCGAGAGAACCGTAGAAGCTCTCCTCCCGCGCGTCGCCCCTGAGGGCGACCTCGGAGAGGCTTTCGAGATAGTTCTTGAATATTGATTTCTTGCCCATGCCGATTATGCCCTAAGTATATAAATAATTTCCGCGTGTTGATATATACTACAGCACGAAGAGAATATTTAGCAAGTCGTGTATAGATAATTTTCCGCCAACGGAAGTTTTTGCGCTGGATTCGCGATCTTGTTATAATCATTAATGTTCTGTGAACAGATTCATTCGGAAGGTGGTTTTTCGATGACCGCGCGTGATTACAAACTCTTATTACTGATCATCACATGTTTGCTCCTGATAACACCGGGCTGCGACCGGGACACCCTCCTCGAGCCGCCGGCACGATTCTGGGAGCCGGCGAGCGCAATTCCAACCGGTTCGATTCTCTCTCTCGTCTCAAATGGTAACGGCGTCATCTTCGCCGCCGCAGAGGGCGCGGGCATTCTCCGCTCGCGCGACGGGGGCGAAACTTGGGAGTACGTGAACGACGGTCTCGGCAATCTCTACGTCCGGTGCCTCGCCGTCGACGATATGGACGATATCTACGCCGGCGTCGGGGGCACGATCTACCGATCACGCGACGACGGTGAAAGCTGGAACAAGCTCGATATCGATCTCACCAGCGACCACTATGTCACATGCATCACGATCAATCACGACGGGGATATATTCACTTTCGGCACGCACGACGAAGCGCACCGTTCCACCGACGGCGGCGCCACGTGGCAGAAAATGAATATGTCCAGTTACCTGCACAGTTACACCTGCGCGGCAACTGACGGCGATGGCTATATCTTCGCGGGATACAGGCCCGACGGCCTCGTAATTCTGTATAGCACCACGCTGCTCCGGTCGACCGACAACGGGGCGAGCTGGCACGTGTGCTCCGAAGGAATCCCTGCCTCGATCGTGTACGCCCTCGATGTGGACGATGCCGGGACCATATTCGTCGCCACGAACTTCGGTGTATTCTATTCCAACAGCCACGGGGATTTCTGGATACCGACCAGCAAAGAAAAACTTTCGGGAGCGCCGTTCAGCCTTGCCGTCGGTTCCTCAGGTTCGATCTTCTTCGGCACATCCCACGGCGTCTTCCGCTCGAGGGACGGTGGCGATTCGTGGAATACGATGAATGATGGACTGACCGACCGGTGCGCCACTTCGCTCCTCGCGCTTCCCTCGGGTGATATCTGCGCGGGATCGTTCTTCGGTGTCATTCACACGGCGAATGAGAGCGCCATGAAGTGGCAGCAGAAAAACACCGTCGGTCTGCCGCCCTATCTCCGGGTCCATGCGGCAGCCTCATTGCCCGACGGCTCGATCATCGCCGCGATCAGACATAGAGCACGCGACGTGTTCATCCAGAGCGTCGTTCGCTCCTCGGACGGTGGGGAAAGCTGGACGCATATGACCGATGGCATCGATGATTACGATCACATCTTCTCGATAGCGGCGGACGGGAACGGCCGAACCTTTCTCGGAACCTACGGCGCCGTCTTTCACTTGCATCCCGGCGCAACAACATGGAAGACATCCGATATCGCCGGGGCGGATAGTCCTGTCGAGGTGCTGACCGTCGACGACAACGGACGGGTCTATGCCGGCACCGAACGAGACGGCATCTTTCGCTCCGATGACGAAGGTGGTACCTGGCGTCCGGCTGGCAGCAGCATCGAAGACGGCAAAATAACGGACATTGCGGTCTCACCCGCTGATGAGATATACGCCACAACCCCCCACGGCATCTTCCGCTCAACCGACGACGGTGAATCCTGGGGCCGCATCGCGACGCCGACCGAGGGTGGATACATCATCGGGATCGATTGCAACTCGAGCGGTGACCTCTTTCTCATATCAGAATACCATCTGTTCCGGTCGACGGATAACGGCGTTCATTGGAGGAAACTACCGATACGGAACGGGACAATCGTGTTGATCCTCGCCATCGACCCTCAGAATCAGCTCTGGGTCGGGACGGCGCGCAGCGGGGTATTCCTCTCGAGCGATAACGGGAACAGCTGGGCCGCGCTCGATACCGGATCGCCGTTCGGGGAGGTGACCGGGCTCATCTTCAGCCGCGAGCGGTATGTCTATGCCGGTACGCGGTGGAAGGGTCTTTATAGAAGTATCGCGCCGATCGATTAGATCCGGGGGGAAAATCTATCGGCATTCTTTGCGGCGAGCCTCGGGAAAAATACTATTACTCGGCCGTCTCGGACTCTTCGGTCTCACGAGCACCATAGAACCAGTTCCGGTGGATCGCGCAGCTCGCGCAGTCGTGCTCCCTTCGGATCTGCGGCGTGCGGCCGGCGCGCTCGGCGAGCCTGATCTCCGCCTGGTTCATGAGGCCGAGCAACACCCCCAGAACGATGAAGGCGCCGGGCGGCAGGATCATGAGGAGCAGCGGCAGGTAGGAGGGCCCCATGATCGACACGTTGAAGATCGTGCCGTTGCCGAGAAGCTCCCTGATCGCGCCGATCAGGACGAGCGACACGGTGAACCCGAACCCCATCCCGAGGCCGTCGACGATCGACAGCCCGACCCTGTTCTTCGATGCGAAGGCCTCCGCGCGGCCGAGGATGATGCAGTTCACGACGATGAGCGGTATGAAGAGGCCGAGGCTCTTGTGG
>CBFCXB010000265.1:0-4584 GCA_965601905.1 uncultured bacterium
GAATCCGACGAGGAATATAGACGTAAATGCCCCGATGATATAGCCGTATTCCTGTTTTTTCGGCGTGCATCCGAGGAGGTAGCCGGTCTTCAGCGCCTGCGCGACGTTTCCCGCGTTCGACGCGCAGATGCAGACCACGGCGCCGATCATGAGCGCCACCGCCGTATAGACACCCCCCGTCCATCCAACGCCGAGAAATATCAACGATGCCGCCATCAGCGTCGCGATCGTCATCCCGGAGGTCGGATTCGACGAGACGCCGATCTCGCCGACGAGCCGCGACGAGACGGTTGCGAAGAAAAATCCGAAGACGATGATGAGCACGGCGGCGATCAGGTTGCCGAAGATGTGTCCCGGGTGGATGACGAAGCTGAGCAGCAGGTAGATGAGGATGAAGGCGATCGCGACGCCGGCGAAGACGAAGGTGATCGGGAGATCCTTGGAGATCCTGCTCACCGCCTTCTTCATTTCCTCGCCCCCGCGCATCTCGGCGAGCGAGTCGCGGAACGAGTGGACGATCGTCGGCATCGCCCGCACGAGATTGATCACGCCGCCTGCCACCACCGCCCCCGCGCCGATGTAACGGACATACTTGCTCCAGATCACCGAGTAATCGGTCAACTCACCGAGACTCTTCGTCACGAGGGCGCCTCCCTCCATGACGGAGACCGTCATCGAGGAGCCGAAGAACTTGATCAGCGGGATCAACAGCATCCACGAGATGAAGCCGCCCGCGACCATGATGCTCGCCGTGCGCGGGCCGATGATGTATCCAACGCCGAGCAGCTCGGGGGAGACCTCGCCGATCACGGTCGAGCCGCTGTAGAAGCGCGGCTGCCAGAGCGGCGCCTCGCGCCAGAAGCGTCCGACCGTCATGAGGAACTTGTAGATGAATCCGACGCCGGCTCCCATGAAGACGGCGCCGGCGTGCGCACCGCTCTTCTCGCCGCTTTTTATGACCTCGGCGCAGGCGATCCCCTCCGGGTAGGGGAGCACGCCGTGCTCGCGCTCTATGAGGTAGCGCCGGAGCGGTATCAGAAAGCACACTCCGAGGGAGCCGCCGGCGAGCGCTACGACGAACGCCTTGGTCACATCGAGCGTGAAGCCGAGAAAGATCAAGGCGGGAAGGGTGAAGATGATTCCCGCCGCGATCGACTCACCAGCCGCGCCGGTCGTCTGCACGGTATTGATCTCGAGCACCGTCGCCGGCTTGCCCAGCTTGGCGTGGGCGAGCCCGGCGAAGAAGGCCATCGCGATGATCGAGATCGGAATGTTTACCGCCACCGTGAGTCCGACCTTGAGTCCGAGGTAGACCGTGACCGCGCTGAAGACGAGGCCGAGGACGGCGCCGAGGATCACGGCACGCAATGTGAGCTCGGGGATCACGGAGTCGGCGGGAACGTACGGTTTGAATTCTTTTTTCTCGTCGTTCATCGGCATCCTTTCCGAAAGTGTTTCTGCTGGAATGATACTGTACCGGCAGGGTTCCGACCGTGCAAGGGAATTCCGCCCCTCTCCTAGCACCTCCGCGCACCGTATTCATTCGAATGCCGTTGCAACAATACGGCTTCTATTTTAGTATAGCTGGCAGGGTTGGTAACGGGTGATCGGGCAAAGAAAACATTCGCTCGACGGAACATTTCATCCGCGAGGGTGGATTATGTCGATCAGGGATAATCTGGAGCGCGTGCGTGAGCGAATCGAGCGTGCCGCGGAGCGTGCGGGACGCACGCCCGGCGAGATCACTGTCGTTGCGGTAACGAAGACGCACGGCTCCGATGTGGTCGAGGAGGCGATCCGGGCGGGAATCGGTGATGTCGGCGAGAACCGGATGCAGGAGTTCCTGCGTAAGGCCGACGCGGTCGATCTTCCCTGCCGGTGGCACCTCGTCGGGCACCTCCAGACCAACAAGGTAAACAAGGCGGTGGGACGTTTTGCCCTCGTGCATTCGATAGATTCGATCCGGCTCGCCGAGAAGCTCGCCGTGGCGGGCGAGCGGGCGGGGATCGCGACCGATGTCCTCTGCGAGGTCAATACGAGCGGCGAGGAGTCGAAGTACGGCTTCCAGCCCGATGAGACGCCCGAGGCGTGCGGGAGAATCGCCGAATTACCCGGCCTCCGGTTGCGCGGCCTCATGACGGTAGGGCCGTGGGTGAGCGATCAATCAGTCGTCGCGGAAGCGTTTGTGACACTCCGCCGACTCAAGGAGCGGATTGAACGTGAGAGTGAAGGGGACCTCGTACTCGATCATCTCTCGATGGGGATGACCGATGATTTCGAGATCGCCATCGAGGAAGGCTCTACGATCGTGCGGCTCGGTCGCGTGCTGTTCGGCGAGCGGGAGAGTTACTAGAGGTGATTTTCCGGCGGCCTTCCGGTGGTCCCCGGTGACTTCAGCGGCCGTCCAGTGACTGTCCAGCGGCCTTCCGGTGGTCCCCCGGCGGTTTTCCGGCACCGGGACGGCGCCCGAACCACCCGGTGGGCGCGCATTGACAAATAAATTTCCACCCTGTCGCGAGGGTGGTCGATCCGGCGGGGGCTTGCACACGAAAATAGAGACCGCCGCATCGAGCGAAAGACGTAATTATTTGATTTTAAATTAATTATGGATTACTTTGTTGCGGATACGGTTGGTCTGATAATTGCTATATTGAACGTGATCACGGTTGTACTGCTGATCTACGTGTTTCTCCAAGTAGTGGCCGAGGGACGGAGCACGCTGCTGAAGGTGCTCGACCGGATCTTCGGGCCGGTACTCTATCCGTTGAGGCGGATTCTTCCGCGATGGTGGATCGACGGCGCTGCGCTCATCGCAGCCGCGCTGCTACAGGTGATCGCACTCGCGTTGAAACGGCGGTACATGTGATCGCAGCATCGGTTGGCCGCGACCGGAAATACCGGTTGTAAAGAAAGCTTGAGGCTTGACAATAATTGAAGAATATGTCAACAAAGCCGAGGGGAATAAATTGCAAGCGGTGACCTGGTACGTGCCGCCCGGGTCGGAATGAGGAGGCAAGACGATGAGAGTGACACCGCTCGACATTCGGAAACAGGAATTCCGGAAGGTGATGAGGGGGCTGGACTCCGAAGAGGTGTATGCATTCATGCAGACTGTCGCTGACGAGTACGAGGCGGTTCTGTCGGACAACAAGAACCTGCGTGAACGCATGGTCAATCTCGAGGATCGTCTGAAGGAATACAAAAATATAGAAATGAACCTGCGCAACACGCTGCTCACGGCGGAGAAGATAACCGCCGAGGCGAAGGAGAATGCGCGGCGCGAGGCGAGTCTCATTGTCAGGGAGGCCGAGGTGGAGGCCGAGAAGGCGGCCGAGACGATTCGTGCGCATACGATGCAGCTCAGGCGGGAGATATTGGAACTCAAGAAGCAGAAGGACAACTACATTACGAGGTTGAAGACATTGCTGGAGAGCCATCGAAAGGTCCTCGAGGGATTCGAGGATGACTTCACCGAGGTTGATCGCGCAATCGAGCAGATCGGTGATCAGGTGGAATTGGATATCAAGGACGCCGTTACACCCCCCCGTATGAGCCGTAAGAAGATCACCGAGGATACGGTGATGGGCCCGCGGGACAAGGTCACGTGGGGCGATGAGCGGCGGCGCGAGGATGAGGAAAGGCCGTCGATGCCGAAACCCGACTGGCACGGAAAACAGGAACATGAACGCGGTGAGGTTTCACCGGAGGACAGCAGCGAGGCACGGACGGAGCACGAGGCGAAGGCGCCGTCCGCCTCAAAGGAGAAGGAGCCCCCGCCTGTTTCCGAGGCTGCGCGTCCCGCCGCCTCGCCAGCTTCGGTGGGTGCTGTGCAGCATCTCGACACGAAACCGATCGGCGAGTTCGACGGGAAGACTGATATGCACATGGATAGCGGTTTCCATGCCGATGCCCCAAAGGATCAGCGCGGGCACACCGAAATGAGTGCCGGCCGAGATGACGGTACGGCGCGACAAATTGTCGAGCAAAGCGTTTCGAAACGGATGTACTCCGGGGCTCACATCAAGGAGAGCGGTCAGAACACCTCGCAGGCGGCCGAGGGTGGAGTTACCCCACGCGATTCGAGAGAACCGCGGGGTGCACAGGCGCCGGGCACATCTCCCACCGGCCAGTCTCCTCGCCGGGAGGGACCACAGGCGCCGCACGCCGGAACGCATCCCGCAGGGCGTGCGACAGTGGCGCATACGTCCGGGCAGCAGGGAGTGGGTTCCGCGGTGATGGATGCTGAGGCGCCTTCTGAGCGCCAAGTGCCGAAGCCGGAAACGCCTGCCGCCGGGAATCAATCCGGTGACGCGGATCAGGTCGCGTTGAAAACGACCCAGGACGACTGGAAACATTACGAAGTGCAGGATAAGAAGCCCGACTGGACCGACTACGACGTTCCACGTTCGAAGGCTGATCTGGAGAAACAGGCGGCGCCCCTGAATGATATTGAAGTCGAGGAGGCCCTCGCAGGTCTGACGGATAAGCCTGACGCAACGGGGCCGGAAATCGGGAGCGTGAAGCCCCCGTATGATATGAAAACCGAAGATCCCCCCGCGGCCGGGGAGCAGCTCAAACCCTCAA
>CBFCXB010000266.1:0-4584 GCA_965601905.1 uncultured bacterium
GTTGTGCCGGTGGTCTACGCCGACATCGCGCTCATGGGAAGCCGGACGATCGTGCAGGAGGCCATGCTGGGTGATTACTCGTACCAGGTCGCCAGCTCGCCACTGACCTCGATCCGGCACCGCCAGAACGGTGTTCTCTCGGTGCCGATGCTCTACCAGCCGTCCGTCATCAAGCGCGAGATTCTGAAAGCAACTTCACTGATGCTCGGGCTCCTCGCGCTTCTCTTCGCGGCGACGGTCACCATCGGCGTTTTTCTGGCGGGCAAGATATTCACACCGGTGGCGGCCCTGATCGGGGGCACGCGCCGGATCATCAGCGGCGATCTGGAATTCAAGCTCGAGGCGAAGGCGCCGGATGAGATCGGCGAGCTTGTGGGCTCGTTCAACACCATGACGGCGGCCCTTCAGGAGGCGCGGCGCGATCTGCTCGAGCGTCAACGATACCTCGCGGCGGTCCTCGATAATGTCGCAACGGGCGTTATCGCGATCGACAGCGAGGGGACGATCATCACGCTGAACCCTTCCGGTGAACGCATACTCGACCTCGAGAGAGGCGAGGTGGTCGGCAAGAAATCCGGTGAGATCACCCACGAGGGAATCGAACCTCTCTTCGCGCTTTTCACCGGAAAGGAGGGAGATGTGCGTGAACGCGAGATCAGTCTCCATGCGGGCGACGAGCGGCGGACGATCAAGGCCGTCGTGACGAGCCTCGAGGAGAAGGGCGAGCGGCTCGGGACCGTGATCGTATTCGACGATCTCACCGAGCTGATCCGTTCGAAGAAACTGTCCGCCTGGATCGAGATGGCGCGCCAGATCGCCCACGAGGTCAAGAATCCGCTCACGCCGATCAAGCTCTCCGCCCAGTTGATGCGCAGGGCGTACCGGGAGCAGAGCGCGGAGTTCGGCGAGATATTCGAGAGCGGCGTCGAGACGGTCATTCAGCAGACCGAGATCCTGCGCCGTATCTCATCGGAGTTTTCGAGCTTCGGGAAGGTCACGCGGCTGCGGCCGCAGGCGGTGCCGCTCGGTCCGTTCCTCTCCGAATTCGTCTCGTCGTACCGGGGCGCCCCGGGTGTCGAGATCGTGTACGAACAGGAGGAAGATCTCGCCGTCGTCGCCGATCGGGAGGGACTGCGGAAGGTGCTGGTGAATGTGATGGAGAATGCGATCGAGGCGATACCCGACGGTGGAACGGTTACCGTGCGATGCCGCCGCGCCGGCGGGACGGCCGCCGTGGTGATCGAGGACACCGGCGCGGGATTGCCTCCCGAGGTGCAGGAGCGGCTCTTCGAGCCGTACTTCTCCACCAAGACGAACGGGACCGGTCTCGGGCTGGCGATATGCCAGAGCCTCGTGCGCGAGATGGGTGGTGACATCAGGCTGCGGAACAGAAGCAACGGGCGTGGTGTAAAAGCTATTGTAACCCTGCCGCTCAGTGGTTAGGTGTGTCCTTTACGCGGTGCCTGGTGGCATTCGCCGGTGTGAATTGCATATACTTCAAGAGAGATGCGTGTGAATCGGATATGGAGGGATACCGCATCCCGAGGCGCGGCGGTGCTGCTCGCCTCGCTGCTCCTCGTCGTCGGACTGACGCGGGGAGCCGGCGCGCAACACGTGCAGGTGCCCGAGGGGAGCCGTACCGACACTGATGCACGGCGGGAGCGGCAGCGTGCCCTGGAGGAGGTGCGCGTACGTATCGCGCGCGTGAAGTACGGGGGCGGCGGCGACTGGTACAGCGATCCATCGTCTCTCCCCAATCTGCTGCGGGAGTTCAGGGCGCGTACCGGTATACCCACGGCCGATGCGGAGAAGGTCCTGGAGCTCGGAGAGCCCGAGCTGTTCGCTTATCCATTTCTCTACATGACGGGGCATGGCAATATCAGGCTCGCGGCGGAGGAGCTGTCACGGCTCAGGCGACACCTCGCTGGCGGCGGGTTTCTCTATGCGGACGACAACTACGGGATGGATCGATCCTTCCGGGCGATGGTGGCGGAGCTGTTCCCGGAGCGCCGGCTCGTGCCGGTGCCGTTCGATCACCCTATCTACCACGCAGTGTACGATCTCGAGGGTCCGCCGAAGATACACGAGCACGACGGCAAGCTCCCGGAGGGGCTCGGTGTCTTCGATGGGGAGCGGCTCATGATCTTCTACACCTACGAGAGCGACATCGGCGACGGCCTCGAGGACGCGGATGTGCACGGGGATCCCCCCGCAAAGCATGAGGAGGCGATCCGTATGGCGGTGAACATCCTCTACTTCGCCTTGACGCGGTGAAACGGCTGCATGGAGGCGCCGGTGTATGGGGGACAATGGCGGCGGGACGGGGGGGATGCGCACGGGGAATAAGCCGTGAGAATGGAAACGTGAGAATATAAAAGTGAGAATGAAAGCGCGGGAATGAAAAAGGGAGCGTATGATGTGAGCGGGAAACGATTCGGCGAAACGGGCCGGAATGCCGGGAGCCGGGAGTTCCGGAACATACTCGATGCTCTCGCCGCCGCGCGCCGCGCCTTCCTCGCCAGGGGCGCGATCTCCGTGGTCCTCGCCGTCGGTTTGGCGCTCATTTCGATCGCCGTGGCGCTGCAGCGCATCGTTCCCGGCTGGCGTCCCCTTCCGCTTGTCACGTTCGTTCTGTTCTGGGGAGGGCTCGCCGCGGCGTTCATCTTCGGAAGCGTGCGCCGCCTGCTGCCGGTACGGAAGCGCCTCTGGCTCACCCGGACCGTCGGCGAGCGCATGGAACGGGGCAGTCTCTTCTCCGCGGCGCTCGAGTTCTCCGCGGCGCCCGAGGTCTCCGCACAGCCCGGGATCTCCGCACAGCCCGGGATCTCCGCGGCGCCCGAGGTCTCCGCAAAGTCCGAGGTCTCCGCACAGCCCGGGGTCTCCGCGGCGGGCGATCGGCTCGGGGCGTACTCCCCCTACCTGATGCGGGAGACGGTCAGACGGGCGACATCACTGCTCCGGCGCGTGAGGCCGGCGGCGATGTTTGCCGGGACGGGGCGGCCGGCGTGGATCGTCGCGGCGCTCCTTATCGGGTGCCTCCTTGCGTGTCAGGTCGCGTTCCAGGAAGAGGAAACGGGGCGGGTGCTCGCCGCCGTTTCGGACCCTCTCATCTATTTTCATCGTCCATACGGCGTCAATCTCCATGTCGTATCCCTCGATCGAACGGCCCTCGAGGGCGAGACGGTGACGGTGGAGGCCTTCACATTCGGTTCCGCTCTGGGCGCGGTGACGCTGCGGGTGAGCTCGATCCCCGGCATCTGGCGAACGTTCCCGCTCACGGCGGAAACCGCCAAGTTCGATGGCATGAGCATCGCCGCATACCGCCACACCTTCAACGACGCCAGGGAGGACTTCCATTACTACTTCGAGACGGAAGATGCGCGCACGGCAAGCCGCAGCGTAACGGTCAGGCACCGGCCCGTGATCAATCGCATCAGCGCCGTTCTCACGGCACCCCCCTACACGGAGGCGGCGCCTGAGACCGTTCAAACGCTGGCCGGGCGCATGGTGGCTCTCGCCGGTACCCGCGTATCGCTGCGGGGCGAGACGAGTAAGCCGCTCGGCGGGGGATCGGTCACGTTCCGGCATCGGGGGGTGGTGCCGGTGACGCCGGCGCCCGGGGGTTTTACCGCCGCTTTTTCGATATCGGAAAATGACACCTTCACCGTCGAGGTTCGGGATTCGATGGGGCTCGCCAGCGAAGCGGGCATCTCGTACCCCATCGTTGCGCTGGAAGATCGCGATCCGGTTGTCGAGCTCCTCGCCCCCGGGGACGAGGCGCTTCTGCCACGTTCACTCGCGATCCCCCTGCTGTACCGCGCCTCAGATGATTACGGATTGGCGAGGATCAACCTGCGCTTCGCCCGCGACAAGAAGGATTCGGACTATCGCTCGGTATCGCTTATGCCGGGGGGACCAGGGGGAGCACGCCCGCTCCGGGAGATAGAGGGGCGCTACGAATGGTCGCTCGAGGAGGTGGGCGTACAGCCGGGGGACAAGATACTATACTACGTGGAGACCTACGACGCCAACGGCGTGACCGGTCCCGGGTACGCGCGAACCGAGACGCGGCGGCTTATCGTCCCTACCCTCTCGCAGATCTACGCCGATATGCACCACGAGGAAGAGGCGCAGCGCCGCGGGATGGATGAGTTGCTCGAGGAGGGCCGCGAAATCAGGGAACAACTGCGTTCCCTCTCCGAGGATCTCAAGGCGGACGGGACGCTCGACTGGAGCAAGCGTCAAGCGGGCAAGGAGATCCTGGAGAAGCAGCGGGAACTTCAGGAGAAGATCCGAGAGGCGGCGGATCAACTCGATCAAACCCTCCAGCAGCTCGAGAGCAACCGCATGACAACCCAAGATATCGGCAGCAAGCTGGAAGAGATCCAGAATCTTCTCAGCAGGATCGAGAACGTCGAGCTTCGTGAGGCGATCGAGCAGTTCAACCGGATGCTCGGCGATGTGTCCGATGAGGACATGATGCGGGCGATGAAGAATGTCGAGATGGATGCCGAAGAGCTGGCGAATCGCCTCGATCGGACGATCGAGCTGCTCGAGCAGGTATTGAAAGAGGAAAAAATGGAG
>CBFCXB010000267.1:0-4570 GCA_965601905.1 uncultured bacterium
CCTTGCGGTGCAACATCAATTATTTAAAGCGTTGCGTTTCAAAATTGAATTCAGGATATAATTTATATTATGGATCCTTTCGATGGTAATTATTATACACCCACGTATCAACAAATGGATGCGGGGTATGCCAGACCGGGCGCAAATTACGGAATGTGGCTGGCAACTTATAAGCTGGTAGGCTACTATGAAGGTGATTTATGGGATGTTGATATTTCGTGGTCGGAGTTCAAGGCTTGTTTCGGAACGGATATTATCTTTTGGAGTCCCCGGAGCGGCATGGATGCGGGATTTTACGAGCCGCGCTCGTGCGCGTACAACCGGCTCGCGTGGCCCGAGTTCGCCGACAGCGCGGGGGCTTACAACGTCCTGAGACGTATCGACGATGGCGAGATATTCGAATCGGTCGAGTTGATGGAAGCCGGTGATACGGTCTTCATTGATTCGACCGTCACCGCAGGTCATACTTACCATTATCGCGTGATGTCCGAGGACGGCGACACGCTGATATACACGGACGAGATGTCGTTCGGCCTCCAGAAAGTGGCCGGTCTCCAGTTCCCCGACATGGTGGTCCCACCGATGACGATACTTTGCGACGGAGAATATCTCTACGTAGCGAGCATAGACAGGATAAAGAAAATAGATGTGACGGATCCGTATAATCCGTGCGTCGTCGGCACGAGAGATCTATCTTTCCTACCGGCGGTGCTTTTCTGGAAAATTAGGGACATGACGCTCGGACGCTACGGAGGGTACCTGTATGTTGTGGGACCGAGCGATTTCCTCGTGATTAACGCTGTAGACGACAACTTGCCGATTACCGCACATATGAGCGATTTCCCCACACCAGGAAGTGAATGCTATGCTGTTGCCGTTACCGATCATGTCGGTTATATCGCATATGTAGCAAGCAGATACGGCTTAGTGAAGGTAAACGTGCAGTACCCGTCGGACCCCGAGATAATTGGATATTATACCGGGACCGGGGCCTCAGAAGGTGCTCGTTGCTATGCGGTCGAGGCCGTTGGGGGGTATCTGTACGTCGAGTTCGGTGAACCGCTCGGAATCGCCGGATACTCTGAGATTGTCAATTCCGCCCTCAATGCCGTTTGCACGGACCACGATGAACCGATTTGCCTCGATCATGAGCTTGAACTCGCAGCAAGGCAGGATCCCTTATCGTATCACTCTTTACGGGGAAATCCGACGGGATACTACTCGGTCGGCAAGACGAACGATTCGACGTTCGTTGTATTCAACACGGTGGACCCCGTAAATCCGACGCCCCTGAAAGAATTCGAAACTCCATGGTCGAGGTTCTTTATTAACGACGATCCTATCCACGGGCAGTACTGGAATACCATGAATCGTGCGTATGCATTCGACGATCAGTACCTGTATGTCGCCCTGAGGCGATCTTCCACCGTACCGTTCAGCTCCGTATACGTGTTCGATATCTATTCCCCGGAACCGGAGCCGGTGTATGCCCTGGGGGATCCGGAGATCGGTCAATATAAGAATGGATCGCTCGCAAGCTGGGGAAAGTATCTCTATTATTTCGATCAGGTGAGCGATGTCCTGGAATATTACCAGCTTGAGGTTTACGAGAAGGCGACGGCATGCGATCCCACACTGGATGTGGCGATCGGTCCGGACCCGATCGCGGATGCCTACGAAGTCGGGCAGAACGTGATCATCTCGTGGACGTGCACGGGGTGCCCGATACTGGTCGGCATCAGTTTGGTCGAGGATATCAATACGAGGCAGACCATCGATGTTCTGAGAAAATTCGACGAGCCGAATCTCTCCGCCAATTCGATCACATGGCAAGCTGAGGGGATAAGTCCCGACCCGGACAACCATACCTATCACATTTTCGTCGAAGTGTGGAATATCGAGGGTTACAACGCCTACTGTTCTTCAAACCACTTCAGTATCGAGGAGGAGCTCGGGACCGGGAAAGGCGGTAAAATACCGATTCTTGGGTACGGGACCGATGACGGAAAAAAGGAGGAGTTCCCTCTCCCCAGATTGACGACACTGTCGTCGAACGGGCATCAACGGAACTACATGCTGTTTCCCACCAATCCCGCCGCTGGGGACGGAAATATCATTCTCCGTGTTGACGGATGCAAGAAGTATGTAACAAACTTTTCTTCCATGGAGCTGGTTGCCGTCGATGCGACGGGAGAGTACAGCTTGATGATGATGGATGATGCGCCGGTTCTTAAGAAAGATGGCGGAGAGTTACTCGGAGTGGATTTTCTCCTCGCCGGAAAAGCCGGAGAGGCGCTTCGGGGCGAGAAAGATCTTTCGATCGAAACGATCACCTGCCAGGAAACCGAAAACACGGTCGAGATTCGTCCGAACGAGCAAGTCGAGTTTACGTACCGTATACCAGCCGGGAAAGAGGGAACGGAGCGGCGCTACCTGTTGCGGTACAGCGGATGGTTGGCTGTATCGGAGGATGGGGATGGCGACATACCGACGGCCTTTGCCTTAATGGCTCCATATCCGAATCCGTTCAATCCAGTCACCACCCTCGAATTCCACGTGCCGAGAGCGAGCTGGCTCGGCGTTCGGATTTATGATGTGGCGGGGCGGCTCGTGCGGACTTTGAAGGATGGTTCCTGCAAGCCGGGGATACATTCGCTGACATGGGATGGGTGTAACTCCCGGGGGGAACGCGTATCCAGCGGCGTCTATTTCTGCAGGCTGGCGATCGACGGCGGCGGCGAGAAGATCACACGGAAACTGGTTTTGCTGCACTGATATGCGGTTTTCAGAGACTGGAGGATGATTATCGCTGTGCGTCGATCGGCAACTCGCCTCATACACGGAATCCATAATAAAATCGGAACTTGTTCGCCCCGCTCATGTGTATATATCAATGTTGTACGGAACGGCGATGCAACATCATCGTCCCTTCCCCAGTACATATAACGGGGAGCGCCAAAGTGTTCGCTCTTGAAAGGGAGGAGACATTTTGGTAATTTTGTATGATGTTTGTGGACTGTGTCGGCTTCTTGCGCACCGGGTTCACCGTACATCCATCCGCGGATGGTTGGGAAAGTTATTCCCGTCGTCCACGGAACCGGTGGAGCGATCGGTAGTATAATGTAATATATTGTTTTCTCAGGAGGCAGTTCGTTACTAAAGGAGTAAGAGCCTATGGCGATCGATGTCAAGCAGATCGGTGAAAAGGTCGAGAGGGAAGCAGCCGTTCTCGCACGCGTGCGGGACGAGATCGGCAAGATCATCGTCGGTCAGGAGCACCTCATCGAGCGGCTGATGATCGGCCTCCTCTGCAACAATCATGTCCTGATCGAGGGGGTGCCGGGACTTGCCAAGACCCTGTCCGTGACGACGCTCGCACGGGCGGTCCAGGCGTCGTTCCAGCGGATACAGTTCACGCCGGATCTGCTGCCGGCGGATCTCGTCGGCACCCTGATCTACAACCCGCGATCGGGGGAGTTCACGACGAAGAAGGGACCGATCTTCGCCAACATCATACTCGCCGACGAGATCAACCGGGCGCCGGCCAAGGTGCAGAGCGCCCTGCTCGAGGCGATGCAGGAGCGGCAGGTGACGATCGGGGAGGAGAGCCATCCCCTCGACGATCCGTTCCTCGTGCTGGCGACCCAGAATCCGATCGAGCACGAGGGGACCTATCCGCTCCCCGAGGCCCAGGTTGACCGGTTCATGCTGAAGCTCAAGGTCACCTACCCGAGCAAGGAGGAGGAGAAGAAGATCCTCCGGAAGATGGCGTCATCCACGCCGAAGCTCGACGTCGAGGCGGTGATCGAGCCGGCCGACATCAAGCGTCTCCGCGCGTTGACCGATGAGATCTACATGGACGAGAAGGTCGAGGATTACATCATCGGAATCGTGCAGGCGACACGGACGCCCGACGAGTACGGGCTCGACGTCGGCCCCCTCATCCTGTACGGCGCCTCGCCGCGCGCGACGATCTATCTCGCGATGGCCTCTCGGGCGCACGCGCTCTTGCAGGGGCGCGGATACGTGACCCCGCAGGATGTGAAGTCGATCGGCATGGATGTCCTGCGGCACCGCGTCATCATCACGTACGAGGCGGAGGCGGAGGAGAAAATCCCCGAGGACGTCGTCGCCGCCATCTTCGACAACGTGCCGGTGCCGTAAGCACGTGGAGTGTTCAGGCAATGATCACAGAGGAACTCGCAAAGAAGATACGGATCCTCCAGATCACGACACGCAAGGTGGTGAACGACGTGCTCGCCGGCGAGTACGGGAGTGTGTTCCGGGGCCGGGGCATGGAATTCGATGAGGTCCGCGAGTATATGCCGGGGGATGATATCCGCACCATCGACTGGAACGTGACGGCGCGCACGGGCCACCCGTACGTAAAGCGTTTCGTCGAGGAGCGGGAGCTGACCGTTATCTTTCTCGTCGATCTCTCCGCTTCGGGTGCGTTCGGGAGCGTCGACAAGCTCAAGAACGAGGTCGCGGCGGAGTTCGGCGCACTCCTCGCCTTCTCCGCCGTGATGAACAACGACAAGGTCGGGCTCGTTGTTTTCACCGATCAGGT
>CBFCXB010000268.1:0-4551 GCA_965601905.1 uncultured bacterium
GGAGACCTCAATCGGCTGCGGCTCAACCGGCGCGATCGGGTATTACACCGGCATGCGGATCGTCGACATCCTCGGGCTCACCGAGGCGCACATCGCGCGTGAGGGCGAGATCGCCGCAACGCAGCCCGGTCACATGAAAACGGACGGCGCATACGTTCTGGACCAGGAACCGGACCTGCTCCTTCTCGGGAACATCCAAATCCACCGCGGCAGGAGAGACCGGAGCGAGATGAAGCACAAGGTGCAGGAGCAGCAAATCGTCGTCCGGCCCCGATTCCTCAAGGAGTACGAGTTCGTCAACATCCCCCTGACCGACGGGTTCTATCTCTCTTGCTACAAAAGGAAAAGTTACTTTCTGCCGCTCGAGTGACCGGCTTGTGGCGGCATTCAAACCACATCACCGGCCGGACGGGTACCCACCGCGTCCGGAGCATCCCCTTTCGGCACCGCCGATCTCACGTAGGCGTACCGCGCAATCGACGGGATAGCGAGCGTGAACCAGAAGATGCGCTCGTACGCGAGCGGCACGAAGAGGGAATTGATGAGAACGGCCGAATGCTGGACCAGCAGGATCCGCCCGAGCTGCGCCGCTTCCGGATCGCCGCGCATTCTCATCAGCGAGAACATGATATGGAAGTTGTAGATGATGATCGCTGCGAAGACGGCGAGGCCGCTGAATCCGAGCTCCGAGAAGATCTGGAGTACCGCGTTGTGCACCACATTCGTATAGGGAATATAGAAGGATGAGGCATAGATGAAGTTATCAAATCCGACACCGAGAATTGGATTTCTGAGGCCGAGGATGAAGGCGACCCTCATCGTTTCGAGTCTGCTGAAGATCGCGGTATCCTGCGTGAGTTGCGCCTCGCCGCCGAAGATCGTGGCGATCCGCTCCCAGTAGATCGCCGGCGCGAGAACAGCCGCAACCACTATGATCGTGAGACCAGCCACGAGCACCGCGTAGTTGCGTCGCTCGACGACGATGAGTACGACGAGCATGCATGCGAGACTGACGAACCCGCTCCGCGAGAAGCTCAGGATCAGCATGAAGATCGTGGCGCCCAGGAGCGCCAGCAGGACCAATCGCGCGATGCGCGGGCGCCGGTAATGTGCGGTGAGAAAGAGCAGTATCGGTATGAAAAAGATCTGGAGTGCCGCGAATACATTCGGCTCGAGCTCGAATCCCTCGTACCGCAGCACACCCTGGGTCCAGATGAGCGATGCGTTCGCATACTCCGACGGCGGCTCGATAACGATCGGCAAAAAATCATTCATCAAGAGGGCGACCGCTACGACGAGGAAGAATGTGCGAAATTCCGCCCTGGTCCGTATGAACTGGATAACGAGCGCGACGTTTATAAGCACCTTTACCAGGCTGATGAGGGTATTGACGGAGCTGTGGAGATCCCGCGCTATGGCGAAGGAGGTGAACGCGAGTATCAGGAAGGCCGCCACCAGCGTGACGAAGATGCGGTCATGGACAACGATCCGCCTCCCGTTCATCACGGCGAGCGCAAAGGCGGCCACGAAAAACATCAGCATAAAGCGAAAGAACCGGAACGGCATGAATATGTCGAGATTCGAGAAGAGAACGATAAGGAAAAAATAGTACACCCACTGGGGCCGGTCGAGCATGATGATCATGAATGGAAGCGCCGCGAGCGCGAGGATCGCGAGGCGGACGAGCTTCGAGGGGAGAAATATGAATGCCAGCGCGGCCACGGCGGCGAGCAGTACGAGGAGCAGGATGAGCCGCCCGACACGAATCGGCCCGACGGTACGTTCGAGGTTCACCGCTCCTCCTTCCCCCGGCCACCCGTTCCACCGTCAGGAACCGCGCCCGGCGCCGGATTCGTCTCGAGATCGCTCGGGGGCGATGCGAACGCGCCTTCCCGCCACCGCTCCCACACGATGAGCCCAAAGCATACCCAGATAAAGACGGCGCACGTCGAGATCATAACGATCTGTTTTCGTTTCGGCCAGACACGCTTCTCCGGCACGAACGGCGGGTCGATAATCCGGATCACACTGACCTCCCTGTTCGCCATGATCTCCTCGTCCTCGAGCTTGAGATGAATGAAGGCGAGGGCGAACTCCTGCATCTTTAGCTCCTCGTAGAGGCGCAGGTACTCGGAGGCCAGATCGGGAACCTCGTGCAGGGAAGGAAACAGTTCGGACCCGCTCCCCGCGCGTGCCGTCGCGATCCCCTCCCCCAGCTTCTCCAGCATGCGCTCCGCCCGCTCGAGTTCGAGACTGCCGGGAAGCAGCGTCATCTCAAGCAGCTCTTTCTCGAGCCTGACCGCGTTTCGTCTGACCTCGAGCCGCGCGGCGATCCGGATCGCCGCGAGCGCCTGCTGCTCGATATCGAAGACTCCGTGCTCATCGAGAAATGCCCGGAGCACCGAATCGGCAACCGCCACGCGCCGCTGCCGCCGAGCCACTTCCGCCATGAGGAACTCCCGTTTATCAACAGCATGCTCGATGTTGAATTCAATGAGCAGGCTGTCGGCACCGCGAACGTAGGCCTCCACGAGCACCTTGGCCCTCTCGGGGTCCCGATCCTCGACGCCGACTACGATAACGCCCTCGTCACGCACCACGACACTCGTCCGCTTGCGCAGTTCCTCCCGCACCTCGACGCTCCCCCTGACGCCGTACGCACGCTGCAGATCGTAGCGGGCATCGAGCAGATCGCTCATCCGCCGGCTGCGGATGATGAAATCGATGACGAAGTTGCGCCTCATACGGAGAAAGGTTCCGTACGTCTCGCCGAACGCGCCGAGCTGCGAGAAGAAGCCCTTGCGACCGGTTATCTCCTGCTCCACCCCGACCGGCAGAAAGGCGACGGACGAAACGTAGCGCGCAGGTATGACGAGACTGATCACCGCCGACACGACGAACCCGGCCAGCGTAATCAGCACGACGGCCCTCTTGTGCCGGAGAATGATGGAAAATATCGACAGCATTGCTCTTTCGCCCGCGCGTGTAACGGTAGCGAGGATGACCGTTTCATCCCTTCCACGTGCGGGAATGTACCACCGGAGATGGGCTCCGGCAAGGGCAATCTGGCGAACCGGATACCGCCGCCGGACGAGCGCATGGAGCGGATCGAAAAACCTCCATCCCGCCGCGGTACCGTCGACGTCCGAAGGTCATGGACCCACCCTGCTCACCATGTTTCCACCGCGGTCACTGCCGGCGCTCGAGCGCGTTCAACCACTCGATGAGCTGCCCATCGTTCGGCGTCATCTCGAGTGCCCGCCGCACCCACATGATCGCCTCGTCGCGCCTGCCCTCGGCCATCGCATCGCGGGCCAGGTGCTTGCACGCGAGGGTGCGGTCCCTCGTCCGCGGCAGCTCGAGGGCGTACCGGTACAGCTCCCGCGCGCCTTCTGGCTCCCCGAGCTGATCGAGCAGCGAACCGAACTCGATTGCAAGGTTCGGAAAGTCGGGCGCGGCGCCGAATGCCGACGAATAGAACCTGCGCGATTGTTCCAGCCTGCCGCGCTTCAGGAGCACACGGGCATAGTTGATCCGCGTCATGACGCTCTGCGGGTCGAGACGGTACGCCTCGGCGAATGCATCCTCGGCCTTCACGACCTCGCTCTGCTGCATGTAATGGTTGCCGAGGAATGTGTACATGGCGCTCCTGTTGACGACGAAGATCCGCCTGTTCGCGACGAGCAGGAACGCAGCGGCGAAAATACACACCGCGACCGCGACTCCCCGCCACCTGCGACGCTCGACCTCGCCGACGAGCCAGGCGAGGGAAATGGCGCCGCACAGGATCAGGATCGGAACCGCCGGCACGCGATACCGCGAATTCACGTAGAAGAGGAGCACCGAGGCGATCGCCGCGCCGACGAACAGGAACACGATGCTCCTGTTGTGCCGGGACCGCGCGAGCACGATCATGCCGAGAATCGAGAGGGGCGAGATCACGGCGAACGGGACGAACAGCATCTTCATGACGGGGCAGGCCTCGCGGTAGAACGATATGTCGAGAACGTCGGCAAGCTCGACACCGTTGAAAAATATCAGGAGCTTGCGACCGAGCAGATATATCCAGCGCGCCGGATCGCGTGATATCGATTGCAGCGCCTCGCGGAACCAGTAATTCGAGACTTCCGCATCGGTCAGCGGGCTGCCGGTCCTTTGTTCGGCGACGATCCGCGCATCCTCGACGAGGCCGCGCATGTCGGTGCGCATCCCCTCGGGGGGATCGTACTTCCCCGTGGACCCCGGCCTGTTGCCGATATAGAAGTTGATCCCGCCGTGCGTGGTGACCGGCACGAAACGGCCCGTGCGGGCTGCATTGTAAATAATCGGCGGCAGTAGGATTAGCACCGTGCCCAGGACGCAGAGCAGGGCGTTGCGCAGGCCGCGGCGGCGGTTCGGGTGCCGCAGGAGAATCCAGAGAGGAACGGCGGCGGCCAGGAGAAAGAAGAGGTTCGGCCTCCCGAGCGCCCCCGCCCCGATGAGAAGGCCGGCGCCCGCGGCGAGCAGCCACGGCGGAACCCGTTTCGAGGCCGGCACTGCCGCGCGCACGCC
>CBFCXB010000269.1:0-4536 GCA_965601905.1 uncultured bacterium
CCACAAGGGTGCGACGAAGTGGGGAGTTCTCGGCGCTTTCATCGGTGGCCTTGCCGGGGCGATCGGCGGGTCCACCATTGTTCCCTTTATCGGGAGTATCATCTTCGGACTGCTCGGGGCCTTCGCCGGGGCGGTCCTCTTCGAGTACATCTACTACAGATCCCTCGACAGGGCGCTCCAGACCGGCTTCTTCGCCTTCATCGGAAAGATCAGCGCCATGCTGGTCAAGTTCGCCCTCGGGCTCGTTATTCTCGGGATATTTATCTACCGGAGCTGGCGATAAAACGTCCTATTTTAAGGACGGCGTTCTCCAAAAGAGGACGGTTTTTGCGGCGGTGGCGGCGTAACGCACGTATTTACAACGCACTTTTATGGCATGCACTTTGCCTTTATATGTCACATGATAGAGTACGCTCTCGACGGGAGGCAAGGCTCCTCCCGGGAGTCGTGTCATACACGACGCACGGTGAACGTAGCGAGCCCGCGGCATTGAAAAAGGGAACGGACATGAGGCAGGCTGCTGTATGAGAACTGCTAAGGGTAACGTTATATTTTGCGTTGTGCTCCTCGTCACCGCTCTTATTTCCGCGGACGCCGCGGGGCAGGAATTGATCAGGAAAAAGGGCCGACGGCGGATACCGGCGCTCAAGCAATCCCCGCTCGCCACGTTCAGGGGAATCGAGAAAGCGTGGTCGGGCGAGAACGCCTCCTCCCTGGCGCACTTTGCCGGTGAGGGCAAGGTCTTCGTCAGTGTCATGGGAATCGGGCAGCGGGGAGGGTACTTCAGCCGTCCGCAGGTGCATTACCTGTTCAAACGGATGTTCAAGAACTTCGAGCATTCGAAGTTCAATTTCGTGAAGTATCACAACCTCGACAAACCCGGAGGACGGGTATACGGGATCGCGCACCGCAGTTACCGGAACAACCGGAACGGCAAACGCTAGCACGACAAGGTGTACTTGACTCTGAGGAATGTGGGGAATGTCTGGGTTGTGGATGATATCAAAACGACGAGGTGACCTCCGGGAGCCATCACGGTGTGCGTAGCGATAGAGAGCAGAAGGTCTTCTATACCAGCCTCTGGGTATTCCTAGTAGGGGCGGTTCTTTTCTTCATTTCATTTCTCTCGTTGAGCCGGCTGGTTCTGCCCACGCCGATCTGGTTGATGTTCCTTCTCCTCGACGTGGGATTCATCGTTTTCATCTTCGTTCCCCAGCCGGGCAGGGCCGTCACGACCCCTTCCGGCGCCGCCACGCGGCGGGATCGGTGGTATCCGCAGACCCTTGCCGATATCGTCGAGGGGGGTGGCGATGACGAGGAAGAGGGAGTGCGCGAGCCGGTACGCGCGATATCGCCGGTACCGCTGATACCGCTCGTTCTCCTCCTCGGCCTGTTGATCCTCGCGGCCCCGGGGCGTCCCGACGAGCAGCAGTGGCGGGCCGACGAGAGCGGGAAGCTCGAGACGATTTACCGGAAAGCCGAGGTACGGATCGGCGAGTTGGAAAGGATCGGGCAGGATATGGGCATCGGTGTTGCCCGGATAATCGGCCGGCGCACTATCGACGGAATGGATGCGATGGCGCGGGCCGCGCTGATACACCGGATCGATTCGCTGGCGGGCTCATTCGGTGCGGAACTCTTCCCGTTCCGTGAGATCGGCGTACAGGTCTTCAGCACGGAGGGCAGGCGGGTGGCGTGGGGAGGCCGTCCCCGGTACGTGCATGATGTGCCGCGGGGTGACTACGTGGCGCGGGTCTTCACGAGCCGCTCGAGGATGTACACGCTGCTCGTGAACAACATGCCGCTTCCCGGCGGAAACAGGGTTGTCGTCGATATTCCGCTCGAGGTCAATTATCGAATCAACAATCAATTCCTGCGGAGCGTGAGTCTGGGTGAAGCGCTGAGCGAACGCTACGGGCGCGAGATTCAGTTCGCATTCTCGATGGGCGAGCACCGCGGTGAGATGCGATGGGCCGATGGACGGCTCGATACCCTCGGCACGCGTGTCGACTACGATCCCGCCGGGGGCGCCGTTATGAGCGGTGTCATCAAGGCGCATACCGGTCTCCCGATCGCGTATCTCAAGATCGTCGGCATTCCCTTTGCCTCCATTCTCGAAAAACGGGAGGGGCGGCGGATGCTGTGGGGCGGTTTCATCGTGACGCTGAGCGTGGCGATCATTGCGCTCTGGGTGTACCGGCGGTACGGGAAGCGTAAATCCAGCGAAGGGGTGCGGGGAAGGATCTTGCTGCGAAGGCTCTGCATGCTCGCGGGTTCCCTTTTCCTGATCCGGTATCTGCTGCTGCGGCTGGATCTGGCGGGCGCGCTGTTCGGTACGAGCCTCTTCGATCCCGGATTCTTCGCCGATGAGGTGCCATTCGGATTGATGCGCACGGCGGGAGATTTTCTCGTAACGGCGCTGTTTGCGTTGATACTGGTTTTCGGCTCGATCAAGGCGTTCCGAACCTATTATCCGGCACGCCTCGAGCAATCGCTCGCGGGAGGAGGCGCGTTTCACGGGATACGGTTCACGTTCAAGGTGGTGCTTCTGTGCGTGTTCCTCGCGGCGGCGATGCTGCTCACATCGAACACCGTTTCACGCATCGTGCTGAACTCGAATCCGCGCATCATAGGACTCGATATTCAGTATCTCTCGCTGCCCGTTATCTCACTCCACCTCGCGCTGCTGTTCATGGTTTCGGCCGTTTTCATCACATTCCTCTTCCTCGCCCGTCTCGTGCTGGTATGGGGGGGAGGGCAGCGGCGCGAGGCGGTGCTCGCTTCGATCGCCGCACTTGTTTTCTTCGCCGTCGCGATGCGTCCGCACTGGCCGCTCATCGTTGCGGCCGCGGCGCTTCTCTTTCTCTCGGCGAAGATATTTCCGCTCCTCAAGAAGGAGGAAATCATCTCGATCGCCCTCTCGTCCTTTTTCCTCGTGCTGATCTGTACGCTGGTCATCTTCGATGTGGCCTCGGTGCGATACACGGGGCTCAGGGAGAGCCGCGTCCTCGAGAAGGCCAACGATTTCAACCACCCCGAGGACAACTGGCTCGAGCTCGTTCTTCCCGACGTGTGCCAGGAGATTTCACGCGACCGCACCGTAGTCTCGAAGATATTCTCGAGAAAGGAATCGGCGGCGTTCGAGATCTGGGCGGAGAGCTCGTTCAGCCGCTTCAACCTTTCATGCATCTTCGATGTCTATGATGCCGGGGAGCGTAATTTCTCCCATTTCGAGGTCGGGATCCCCTTCACGCCGCCACCGCTCACCGAGCCCGTCGTTGGTCTCGAGGGTAAGCCGGTTGTGCATGGCGGGAAGGTGGAGACACGTATCGGGGCCGTTTACCATTACCGGGGCGTCGCGCCGGTATACAGCCTGCAGGGAGAGCAGGTCGGCGCCGTCGTGATAACGGTTCCCTACTTTTTCGAGAACACGGAGCTGCTCGCGCGGACGGGTCCACTCGCGCCCGAGATTCTCCAGAATGTCGAGCGTGGAGCGCTTGCACCGCGTGTCGACGAGCCGGAGGATCTCCTTGTCGCCCGCGTGCGGGACCGGCGCGTGATCGAATCCTCGCTGCCGCTGCTGGCCGCGGGAAGGTTTCTGCCCGATACCGGGGATGCATGGTTCATCCTGAATCTGGACAGGGAGCGTTACAACTGCGTGCTCGAGGCGCGGCCGGGGGGGGAGGGATATCTCGTGGGGTACCGGATAGCCGGGGCCATCGAGAGCCTGCTCAAGTGGGCGACCGTCGTCTCGCTCGATGTGATCCTCGCCGCCATCTCGCTCATGGCACTTGTTGTCTTGCGGCGGCTGCCCGTGCTCGGAAGCGTTATTCCGGCGGTTTCGCTCGGCGGCGGACTTGGGTTCCGCGAGAAGATACTCCTTTCGTTCCTCGCCGTATCTATACTCCCCGTCCTGATTCTCGGGGTCTTCTCGAGCAGGTTCATTCAACGGTCGTATCAACAGGAGGGGGAGCGCCAGGCGATCGAGGGGGTGAATGAGGCGGCCTCCCTGATCGAATACTCGATTCGCGCCGAGGCCGAGTCGTTCGCGGGGAGCCAGTACCTGCGGGAGATCCTACGGGGAGAGCGCACCGCGCGCGTGCGTGATGTCGCCCTGTACGAGTCGGCGTACTTCACCCTGTTCGACGGCGCGGGAAACCTCCTCCTCGATGAAGGTATGAGCGAATTCTCCGGTGATGAGGTGCGGCTGCTTCTCACCGATTCGAACATAAGCCGTTGTACGATCATATTCGCGTCGCCGTCTCTCTACGGCGGCGTCGTCATTCCGGTGCCGGTCTCCGGGGAAGCCGAAGTATCCGGGGGGATCGGGATGACCGGCGAATCGGGAGCCTCCGCGAGCGCCGGGGCCTCCGAAAGAACCGACGTCGCCGGAGAATCCGAAATCACCGCGAGCGCCGGGGCCTCCGTTGGATACCTCTACTTCCGGCGGAGACTCGACGACGAGTTTCTCGACGGAATCTCGGACGTCGTCGGCACGGATATCAATATATACTTCGACGGTCTTCTGCGTGCCTC
>CBFCXB010000270.1:0-4527 GCA_965601905.1 uncultured bacterium
TTCGTTCTCCTCCGTGTCGGCGATGTCCAGGGTGCTTCCATCCAGCGACACTAACCGCCATTGGCGATACCAGGCCCCTCGCGTGGTCTTTTCCGTCGTCTTTACCCCAATAGGTCTGACCACCTCGTCGTGAAGGCACTTCACCGGCTCACTGCCAAGTCGCGTACGGGCTTGTGAGATACCCGCCCTTCCTGTTACTTTGATCTCCATCTCCGGCCCCATCAACCATCGAATCCCTTCCAGCAAGCAACGCAATACTTCTCGACACGAAACCTGCATATAGAGCGTCAAAGCGATTACATAGTAGACCAACACATGCGAGGGAAGATTCCGTTGCCGCTTGCTCGTTTTACCCGTCTTTTCCAGTACTCGCCGTATGTCCTCGATCCGAAACGTCTTTGCGATTACCCCCAGGCTGATGTGATCGGTTATCCGCATTCCTTTGGGAAGCTCTGCCACTGTCCGTGCCATAGCGCACCTCCTTTATGGAACACAGATACCAGAGGTGCACGTCAGATGCAAGTCTTAAGTGAGCAGTATTGGGATTAAAGCGACAAAAACCTCTCAACCAGAAGTAAGCACTTGAAAGTTGGAGATAGTACACAGAGTCCGAACCGTTCAATACATTTCTGCCAATACACGAATGGACTAGTATGGTATTATGCATACGAGGAGATATGAATACTAAGAAACGCCCGAACCACAGAATATACATTCAGGCGCTTCGACGGATGACTTCCGCGAAGCGGTTGCAGAAGGCCTTCGAGCTGTCGGAGTTCTCCCGGAAGCTGTTTCTTCACGGTCTGAGAAAGAGATTTCCCGATCTGCCGGATAACGCATTTATGAGGATCTATCTGGAGCGGTTGAACAAATGTCACAACAGGAATTACTAAGACAAGTTGTACAAGTGCTGAATAATGTGGGAATCGAGTACATGATATCGGGGTCACTTGTTTCAAGCTTACAGGGAGAACCCAGATCCACTCATGATATAGATATTGTCGTGGCTATTCGGCGATCAGCAGTAAAGGATTTGGCCGCGGCTTTTCCTCCTCCTGACTACTACTTGGCTGAAGAGAGCATCCTCGAAGCTTTGGAAATTCAAGGCATGTTCAACCTTGTTGCGGTGAACACGGGCGATAAGGTAGATTTCTGGATTTTAACGAATCAACCGTTCGATGTATCGCGTTTCGGAAGGAAATATGTCGAGAAAGTCATGGGGATGGAAATAGTTGTTTCCAGCTCAGAAGATACAATATTGGCGAAATTGAGCTGGACTAAAAAATCCGGCGGAAGTGAAAAGCATTTCACCGATGCCCTTCGAGTTTATGAAGTTCAGCACGAAATATTAGATATGAACTACCTTGAAGACTGGGCGAATAGATTGGGTGTTGAGCCGCTGTTCAAGAAGTTACAGGAAGAGGCAGAAACAATATAAATGGCGGAATATATTCAGTAGCCTCTAGTTCTTGATTTTAAATCAATAACAGGCTTCTTTAAAGGAGATCACTCGAATAAGAGGAAGTGCATGTATTGCAATGCGGAGGGAATAAATGAAAGCGCAGGTACTCCGCGCGCGCGGAACCTTGGTCTTCTGGCCGGCGGTCTCCGAGTCGGGGAGCGCAGGTACTCCGCGCGCGGAACCTTGAGATCATACGTACCCTTCGTCGCCACTAGCCGCCGCGGCCGGGTACCATAACGACATCCCAAGCGCCGCAGCGTCCGCACCTCTTTTCCAATTCTGCGCACTCCATGTTACACGAAACGATTATTCGACCCGATTATTCGACACATTGACAAATTTCAGCATTTATGGTTTAATTAATAAAAGGGCGGCGCGGAGAATGGCTTGCACCGTTAGCTCAGGAGGTACTCTCGGTGTTCATCCACTCCGGAATCCACACTCGGAGACCGATAGGAGCTCTCTCCTCTTCCTATCGGATCGCGGACAGCGTGCGTCGCGGTCCAGCGCTTTCGCCGATTGTTTTCTTACCTTTGCGATCGCCGCGCTGCGGTCGCTGAATCATGGCGAATGTATGCATCGTTGCCTTTACAACTTGAAAAATTAAGCCGAAACCTGCAGACTCAGCCCATTAGCAGGTAAACACGTTTCAACCAGTTGGGATTGAATATGAACTGCAAATCGAATCGTAACTGTATGTATGCAACCATCAGCATAGTACTGATGGGTTTTGTTCTCTTCACGACGGCAGCGGTGCCGGCCTACGCCCAGGATTCACCCGTGATTGATGTCTGGTACGGTCACAATCAGCGCTTTGGGCATATCGGGGATCCGCAGCCCTGGGCGAATATTCTGGGCAACGTGTCCGATTTGGACGGGATCGCGTCTTTGACCTATTCATTGAATGGCGGACCACCCGACACCCTCTATATCGGCCCGGATGGGTACCGGCTCGTTTCGCCGGGAGATTTCAACATCGACCTGGCCACGGCGGACCTAGTGGAGGGATCGAACGAGGTCATAATCACCGCCGTGGATAGCGCCGGAGTCCCCAATCAAACGGTCGATACGGTGATGGTTGATTATACGAGCGGGAATGTGTGGCCCATGCCGTATTCGGTGGATTGGGACACGGTGACGGCGATCGAGAACGTTGGGCAAGTCGTGGATGGTTTTTGGGCGCTGACCGATAGTACCATTCGAACGGTCATCCCCGGTTATGATCGCTTTATCGCCATGGGTGATGTGGCCTGGGACGACTACGAGGTGACGGTTCCCATCACGATCCACACGCTGCCGCCGGATATAGGCGCGGGCATTATTCTTCGGTGGAACGGGCACACCGATACTCCATTCCTGGTGCCACAACCCAAATCTGGATACTGGCCGTTGGGGATGATCTGCTGGTACCAGTACGGTCGTCTGCAAATGCTCGGGAACAATGCCGCCTTTAATGAGATAACAAACAAATCGTTATCGCTCGACGTCCCGTACATCTTCAAGGTGCGGGTGGAAACGGTGCCCGGCGTCGGAGGGTATTACAGCTTCAAGGTCTGGGAAGAGGGGCAGCCGGAACCGGAGGAATGGGATCTGGCCGGTCAGGAGGAGCTTACCGATCCACAGAACGGATCGCTGCTGCTTGTCGGGCACAATGCCGATGTCAGCTTCGGAGATGTGACGATCACCCCCGTACCACTATCGATCAGAAACATCAGTGCCACGGTCGGCCCCGACCGGACCGAAGCCACGATCGAATGGACGACGAACGAACCCGCCACGAGCAGCGTTGCGTATGGATTGACCGCCGGGTACGAGGTCGGCACCGAGTCAGATCCGTCGCTCGTTACCGAGCACAGCATCATTTTGACCGGCCTCACGCCGGACACGCTGTATCACTACCAGATAACATCGGTGAATGCCTCTTCGGATTCTGTCGTCTCGAATGACAAGACATTCAGCACGGCGGAATCGGTTGATCTCTCCGGCATCGTATCCGACGATTTCAGATGGGACACGCTCAATACGGATGTGTGGACGCTGGTCGATCCTCTCGAGGACGGAACGATGACGTTGACGGGGTCCGGCACTTCGGATGCGTGGGTGAACCTGTCGGTACCTGCCGGTGTTGAACATCAGGTGTACACGAGCGGGATACAGGCACTCCACCTGCTCCAGGCGGCCAATGACACGGATTTCGAGATCGAGGTCAAATTCGATAGTCCGGTCAGCCAAGCGATCCAGGAGCAGGGTGTGGTCGTTAAGCAGGATGACGAGAACTACCTGCGGTTCGAGTTTTACGCCAGCTCGACGAATACGGTTCTGTATACCAGTGGTTTTACTCCTTCGACTTCTCCGACGTATCTTAGTAAGAACATTGGCAGTAACGGCGTTGCTCCCTTGTATATGCGTATAAAGCGCGAGGGAGATCAATGGACGGAGTCCTACTCGTTCGATGGCGAGGCTTGGACGATTGAATCGCCATTCACACATGGCATGACGGTTGACAGCCTGGGTCCCTACTGCGGAAATGCGACTGGTGCGTCCTCGCCGGCGCATACCGCGTCGATCGATTACTTTTTCAACATGGCCTCTCCGTTAGATCCGGAGGATCCAGCGATTTTTGCGCTGACGACCGATGTGGTGGGGAATGGATCAATTACGAGATCGCCGGATCAGCCAAGCTATGCCAATGGTGACACGGTTATCGTGACGGCGGTGCCGGATCCGGGGTGGCTGTTCGATAGCTGGTCGGATGGACTCACCGGCACGGAGAATCCGGACACGCTCGTTATGGAGAGCGATACGACGGTGACCGCGACATTCACACAGGAGCAGTATACGCTCACCGCGAACACGGTCGGAAACGGCTCGGTCACGAAGGCGCCGGATCAGCCGACATACGTCTACGGTGACACGGTGATCGTTACGGCGGTGCCCGATCCGGGCTGGCTGTTCGATAGCTGGTCGGATGGGCTCACCGGCACGGAAAATCCTGACACCCTTGTTATGACGAGCGATACGACGGTGACCGCGACATTCACACAGGAGCAGTATACGCTCACCGC
>CBFCXB010000271.1:0-4524 GCA_965601905.1 uncultured bacterium
GTCGCGATAAACTCGCCACTGTCCCAGAACGACGCCGTCACCGCCATCGTCTCGAGGTACACCACCAAGGCCACCACGAATACCAATACGGCAACGAGCGCACGAATCGTTCTGTCAGACATTGTTATAGACCTCTTGAAACGCAGAATAATGCAACCCGCTGACAGTACATTAATCTGAATACTATTGGAAGCACGATTTTTCTCACTCCCGTCTGAGATGCCGCTGGAAGAAGAAGATGCCGCCCGTGAGGCTCACCGCGACCATGACGACGTACGTTATGAACTCGAGAAGCAGTGCCTGCTCGCTCGAGAGACCGACCGTCGTGAAAAGCAGTATGCCGGCCCCCTCCCTCACACCGAGACCGTTCAACGATATCGGCAGAACCATGACGAGACCGAGCAACGGGATGAATATGTAAAAACTGAGGAAGGTGCCGGCGGCGAACTCCACGCCGAGCGCCCGGCCGACCAGTACATGCGTGCCCACGCGGAGAAACTGCACGACGAGTGCCAGAAGCAGCACATTCAACATCAGCACGCGGAACTCCCTGAAACTCCCCAGATGACTGAATATCAGGTTGAAACGCTCTCCAAGTCTCCACACGTTGAGCCTGCCGAAAAACATCCGCACTGCGCGCGAGAGGCGCCTGCTGAGTGTGAACAGCAGTATCGGGGTGATGCACCCGACGAATATCAGGATATAGATCGGCAGATTGCGTACCGTTTGCGAAGGCAGCAACAGCAACGAGGCTATGAGGGCGAGGATGCAGAGCCCGCTGATGCCGATGATCCGGTCGAGGAGCGTGATAGCAAAGACCTGGTGCGGGTCGTTGCCGCTGCGGGTGACATCGAAGATCTTCATCGCATCACCGCCGACGTTTGTCGGAAAGAAGTTGTTGAAGAACAGCCCCACGAAATACAGGCGGAAGGTTTTCGCCGGTGTCAGCCTGATGCCGCCGGCACGGAGCAGCAGGTGCCACTGGAGCGACCCGAGGCAACTGCTTATAAGAAAAACAGCCACGGCGCAGAGCAAAAAGGGAAGGTTCATATTCCTCAGGTGAGGAATGAGCCTGCCGGGGGATATTTTCCAGACGAGAAACGTGATGAGGCCCACGCTGATCACGATCTTTAACAGCTGCTGCAAATTCCGATTCATCAGTACCCGTCTCCACGCGCTATCAGGCGGAGACCGCTTCCCTCACAAATTCCTCGGCCTGCCGGGAACAGCGTTCCCATGTCAGTTCACGGACACGCTCTATTGCATTTTCACTCATACGCCGCCACTCGGCACCGTCACGCAGGAGGAAGAGCGCCTTCTCGGCGAATGCACGCACATCGCCGTACGGCACGAGATAGCCGGTTTCGCCGGCACACACGGAATCCCGGAGACCGGGGCGGTCGCTCGCCACGACCGGCACACCGCACGCACCCGCCTCCACCACGGTCAGCCCCCACCCCTCCTTGGGGCTGGGATTGAAGAGCACGTGCGACCGGTTGAGAAATTCGACGAGCTCCTCACGGTCCATATACCCCTTGAATTCCACCGCATCTCCCAGGCGAAGCCGTTTCGCCTCCCGCTCGAGTGCCGCCCGATGGGGACCATCACCGATGATGGAGAGACGCGCCTCGGGAAGAGCTGCCCTGATCGGCGCCATTGCCCGTATGGCCACCTCCGCGCTCTTGTACTTGCGGAGGCGGCCGAGGTGGACGATCGTCGGGCGCGCAAACCGTTCCAGACCGAGATCGCGGTAGACGGCATGATCGAGCCCGCACAGGACAACCCCGATCCGCTCGGGGGCGACTCCTCGCCGCACGAGATCGTCCTTCGTGCTCTGGCTGATAACCATGAATCGGCATTTCCGGTATACGACCGGGATGAAGCTTTCCATCGCGACGACGTACAGGGCGGTAACCGGATCAGCTTCCCTGAACACGGTCGTACCGAACAGGTGGGGTATCACCGGGATCACCGGAGTTGCAGTCACGAGCGGTGCGTAGAACGGTACCTTGTTGATGTCCTCGAGGATGACGTCGTAGCTGTTGGAGGCGAGATGCCTCCGCAGAAACGAGAGTATCGCGAAATTCGCATTCCACCAACGCCCCCTCCTGATGATCCGCACGCGATCGATCTCGTCCTCCGGCTCGCATCCGGGGAACGTGGCGCTCACCAGCGTCGCCTCGTGACCCCAGCGCACGAAATGAGACAGTATCTCGTGCAGGTGGACCTCGGCGCCCCCCGCCTCGGGATTCTTCATATCCCTCCAGTTGATCGCCAGCACTTTCACGCTGCGTTACCTCTTCCTGGCTATCGTTCCGATAACGAGTGCCGTGTACATCCCGATCCGCATCCCGAGCAGAACCCGGCGCATCCGCCCGCATCTCTTCCGTACCATCGCAAAGAATGACGGGTACATCGGCAAACGTATACCGATCGGCAGAAGTGCGCGCCTCAGCATGCGGAACCATATCGGCGGATTTAACCACTCCCCGTAGCTCGTGACAATAGAAAAGGAATGCCGCCGGAGAAGCCGCTCGAGCTGCCCGACCGAATACTCCGTCTCCCATCCGGCGAACCATCGGCCGAGGGTGATCATGGCATGCTTGATGACGGTATAGTAATGATACCGCTGTGGCACGTCGACGAGAACGAGCCCACCGCTGTGGAGAATACGATGATTTTCGGCGATCAGCACGCCGGGATCGCGAAAGTGCTCGATGAGTCCCTGGTGAAACACCACGTCGAACACACCGTCCCGGAACGGAAGTGCGCGGGCGTCACCACAACAGAGAAAAACATGCTCGTCTTCTGCGAGCTGGGAACGGATCATACGGAAACTGGAGGGGCTGTAATCCAATAAAACGACGAATGCGCCGCGCCGCGCCAGTGTGATTCCGTCACGCCCCGTGCCGGCCCCCACCTCGAGTATCCATTTCCCCTCGGGGGAGGTGACCCGCGCCAGATGACTCTCCACCCGCCCTTCGTTGGAGTAAACCTCATCGACGCGCTCCGCGGCATCCCAGAATGCGTCCCAGTGTTTCCTCTTCGAAATACGTTCCTTCATGGAATTTCAATCCTTACATTCCTTCGAGCAATCGCCGGCCGAGGAACTCCGGCAGCCCCGCCTTCGAGAAATCCTCGACCTCGGCAGCGACGTCGTATTCGCAACGGTGGAACGTCACCGTCCGGGATTCGGTGTCGAGCACTGAGCACGCCGCCCGGGGATCTAGGTCCCGCGGCTGCCCGACGCTCCCCGGATTGATGATGTAACGATCCGACGATTCGAGTTCGAACGGAATCTCCTCTTCCGGTCTCACCTCCCCGTCCCTGAATGAAAAAACGGTCTGTACGTGCGTGTGGCCGACGAAGCAGAGGGTGAAGTCCCTCTTGTAGAAGACCTCGTTCGCATCGAGTATGGTAAAGATGTACGGCCACTCCTTGGAACGTACCGGTGAGGCGTGCGCGGCGCGGTAGTGCTCGCCGTCGAATTCGAGCTGGAACCGCTCGTGAATGATGCTCCCGAACCGCTCCTTGATCATTTTTTCCGACCAGAAGAGTGCCTGCACGGCGAGATCGTTCATGTGCACACGCTCGTCGTGATTGAACAGGGCCGAATCGTGGTTGCCCATGAGGAGGCAGGCCCGGGGAAGGTTCAGGATGCGCTCGAGGCACGCGTCGGGGTGCGGGCCGTAACCGACGCAGTCGCCGAGAAAGAGAAACGCGCACGGGTACACGCGCCGGTAGATCTCGAGAACGGCGTCGAGGGCCCTGACGTTTCCGTGGATATCGCCGCAAACAAAGACCTTCAAACCGCGCGAACCTCCCGTGCGAGAGCATCGAGAATCCCGTTGACGAACCTGCCCGCGTCGCTGGAACTGAAACGGTGAGCGATCTCGATCGCCTCATTGATAATGACGTTCGTCGGTACGTCCGCGCAGTGAAGCAGCTCGGCAAGGGCGACGCGGAGGATGATGAGATCGATCTTCGATACCCGTTCCAGTTTCCAGTTTTCGAGACGGATCCCTATCAACGCATCGAGCTCAGTCCGCTGCTGCACCACCATCGTGACGAGTCGCCTCGCGTACCGCGTTGTTTCATCGGAAGAAGCGCGCCGCGCGATCGTTTCACGTAACACCTTCTCCCACCCCTCACGCGAAACCTCTTCCGCGTACAGCGTCTGAAGGGCTATCTCCCGTGCTTTTCTCCGCTTACTCATCGGTCCGCAATCCTCTACGTCGCCGTTTCACGCCACAGATCCGTCATCTCGAGGGCGGACAGCGCCGCCTGCCAGCCCTTGTTTCCCGCCTTGCTCCCCGCCCGCTCGAGGGCCTGCTCCTGTGTATCCGCCGTGACGACACCGAATGCAACCGGCTTCTTCGACTCGCCGGCGACCCGTGATAGGTCCTTCACGACCTGGTTGGCCAGAATGTCGAAATGAAGGGTGTCCCCCCTGATCAACGCACCGATACACACAACGGCTTCGGCATCGGTCTCCGAAACGCGGCTCGCCGCCTGTGGAATCTC
>CBFCXB010000272.1:0-4515 GCA_965601905.1 uncultured bacterium
GGACCATCAACGCGCGATCGCGACGATCTCTATGTCCATGACGTTAGTGCCGGTGGGACCGGTCCGGACGGGGTCGTCGAGGCGATCGAAATAGGTGTAGCTATCGTTGTCGTCGAGCACTACGCGCGCCTCGAGCGCTTTCGCCTCACCGCGCTGAAGGGTGGTGCCATCCGCGAAGGCGCCGGCCGCGTCGGTGGGTCCGTCGGTGCCGTCCGTGCCCACCGATGCGATTACCATATCATCGGTGCCCGCCATCTCGATCGCGGACGCCAGGACCAGTTCCTGGTTTCTACCGCCCGTCCCCCCTCCCCGCACGGTGACAGTCGTCTCTCCCCCGCATAATATCATAGCGGGCGGGCGCACCGTCTGGCGGGCGATGAGATCACGCGCCGCGTCGATTATCCGCCTCCCCGCCTCGCGCGCCTCGCCCTGTATGCGCGTGTCGAATAGATACGTTCGATAGCCAAGCCGGTTCGCTTCATCCGCAGCGGCCGAGAGGGCTTCGGAATTCGACGCAACGATACATTCCATTGCACCGGTGAAAACGGTATCCCCCGGTTTCGGGGTCTCCGGCGTCTCCCCGCGCGCGCCCATTCGGAGACGCTGCATGATCCCTGCGGGCAGTTCCGCCTCGATCACGTATCGTACCACCACATCGAGGGCATCACCGAACGTCGTCGTATCGAGTACCGTTGGACCGGAACCGATCGGGTCGATCCGATCACCCACGACATCCGATATCAACAGTGTTACAAGACGGTCGGGATGAACGGCACGGGCGAGAAATCCCCCCTTTATGCCGGATAGATGCTTGCGCACGGCGTTGACTTCAAGGATATCGGCTCCACACCGGAGTAATGCCCGTGTTGTCGCTATCATGTCATCGAGAGTGATACCCGCTGCCGGAAAACACCAGACGGCGAAAGCGCCCCCCGATCATTGCATATTTCCAGACACGGCCCTTGAATTCGCAGGGAACGGAGAACGGCGGTTTCCGGATCTGCCGTTTCGACAGCCCGCCCGATGACATGCATGATATCGTGCCTGAGCCGTTCCAGGGTGCTGCTCCGCATGGATCACTTCCTCCGGCGTTCCGAATCGGAACGGTCCGCGAACACCGATATCTTGGAACCGGTGAGCCCGCCGCCATGCGCTGCGGCGCCGCTCGACATGGTATCGAAAATGATGAGATTTGCAAGAAGGTTTCCCCGGAAAAGTACTTGCATTGCAGCTCCGGGAGTTTTATAGGCATATCAATGACCTTTCGGGTACGCGGGAGGAGTTCTATCTGCCTGCCGTTAACGTGATTTGGCATAAAAATTGAGAAAAAGAGTGCGGAATGGGAAAAATCGTATCATGGTTCAAGGAGATGAAATGAAAAAAACGATCTATCTCGTACCACATACGCACTATGACGTCGCGTGGGCGTTCAATAAGGAAGACTACCTGCTGATATTCTCTTCGATACTTATCAAGGTCCTCAAGATGATCGATGGGGGCGAATTCAAGTTTCTCATCGAACAGACATACCCACTGGAAGCGATAGAGCACCGGAACCCGGAACTCTTCGAATGTCTCGAGAAGGCGATCGCCGATGGAACGATCGAGATCGTGGACGGCCAGTACCTCATGCCGGATTACATGATCCCCGTCGGTGAGGTGCTCGTCCGCAACATCCTGTACGGGAAACGGTACTGCACTGAGAAATTCGGTATCGATGTGCCGGTTGCCTGGGCGGCGGACGGATTCGGGCTGAACGCGCAACTACCCCAAATCTACAAGAAATCGGGGTACCGGTGGCTCGCCTTTCGCAGGGGGCTTCCCCATTCTATCGGATCGAACGTCAGCGAGTTTCTCTGGGAAGGTCTCGACGGTACCAAGATTATCAGCCACTGGATGCCGCTGGGTTACCGCGCCGGGTTGTATCTGGACAAGTGGGAGGAGAACTATGAACATCTCGCCCGACTGGCAACGACGACGAATGTTCTCATGCCATGCGGGAGTGGAGGCGCCATCCCGCAGGACGAGATCCCGGAGAGCATTCACAGGTGGAACGAGGAGCACGAGAACGAAACGATGGTGGCCGCTACCCCGCACGAGTTCTTCGAGCAGCTCGAGAGTGAATGCGAGAACCTCATCACCTTCAGAGGAGAGCTGTATAGCGATGAGCTCGAAAACATATTCCCCGATGTGGCCTCGAGCCGGGTGCGGCTCAGATTGGCAATACGCGATCGTGAGCTCGAGCTTTTAATGGCCGAGAAAGCGGCAGCGCTGGCCTTCCTTCACGGCAAGGGATATCCGGAAGAATCCATGGCCGACATGTGGCGGAAAAAGCTGTTCCTCGCAATGCACGATATCGTGCCGGGAACGGGGATCGATGAGATCTACCAAGAGGCCTGGGAGTACATCGCCGACATCAAGAAATCAGCATCGCAGATCATGGTTGGATCGATCAAACAACTCATGCCCGGAACAAACCACGGGAACCGCATTATCGTGTTTAATCCCAATAGCTGGAAGGTCGAGGACTGGGTCGAGGTCGATGTGGCCCTTGCCGAGGGTATGGCGACCGTGCCCGGCATCGCGCTCGATGGAAACGAGATCGCGAGCGAAGCGGTCAAGTTGGAACGGTGGGACGACGGATCGGTGAGCAAGGCCCGTATCGGGTTCATCGCAAAGGCACCGGCACTCGGCTGCCGGATCTATTCCATCGTGAAGAAAAACAAATCGTTCCGTAACAATATAAAGGTACGGGATAACGAAGTCGAGTCGAAGTTCTTCAAGCTGTCGGTCGACAAGAAGACCGGCATCATCACCGTGTTCGATCTCGACGGCAACCGTATCCTCACCGGCAACGAGATTCTGATCGACCAGGAGCTCGGAGACCTCTACTTCCACCGAAGCCTGCTCGACAAATATATCGGTTCGGAAGGCGGCGAGGGGCTCCATTTCGGCATTTTCAAACCGGATGGATTCGATGTCGACAAGGGCCCGGTTCGCACCGTCATAACATTCAGGAATGCTTATTACTGCCTCCGTTGGCCGTACTATCTGATCGACAAGTACGAACCCCTCCTCTACCGGCACAAGACGGTCGAGATCATGAAAAAGGTGATCGTGTACAAGGCGATCCCCCGTATCGACTTCGAGACGGAACTGAACCTGTTGCAACCGCACGTCCGTATACGGCTGAGATTTGACACGTGCATGGTGAATCCTATCTACGCGAGACAGACACAGTTCGGCGTGGTGGCCCTTCCGCTCGGCAAGACTATCCGGGAAAGGCTCAAGATACCCTCGCTGAACTGGATATGCGGCGAGGAGGGGGAGCGCGGCATTGCCGTGATGACGCTCGGTGTTCCGATAAACGAGATAAAGGGCGGCGAGATCTGCTGCACACTTTTGCGCAGCGTCTCGGTTCTGGCGGCTGACGGCAAGAGCGGTCCCCTCATCCCGACCCCCGACGCCCAGGAGCTCGGCCCGAACCATTACAAATATTCCATCTATCCGTACAGCGGCAGCTGGAAAGAGGCGCGAATTCACCGCCGGGGTCACGAGACGAGCCAACCGCTCCATGCGATCCAGGTCGAGAGCGAATCGCGGGAGAAGGAGTTCCACAGCTTCACGCTCGAACCCGACAATCTGATCCTCTCCGCACTCAAAAAGGCGGAAGACGGTGAGGCGCTCGTCATGCGGTTTTTCGAGACGCGCGGCGAGTCGTGCACGGCGATTATCGGAGTGCCTGAACAGGTTAAAGCGGCGAAGAGGATCGACCTCATGGAGCGTGAAGAATGCGATATCCAGATCGAGAGCGGCACGATTACCATGGATATCGGTCCGTTCGAGATCGTCACCCTGAAACTGGAACACGACTGATGCATTAGCGCACGATGCGAAACGACGGATGCGCGTCATGACAGGCGTCCGCCGCCACCTCCCTGCCCCAGCAGCTCGTATACGGCTCTCTTCCACCCCACCGGTCCCACGCCGGAGACAGTGGTCAGTCCGGGTATCGACATCTCCACCCATCCCCCGCCGTCCCGCTCGACGAGATACGGTTTGTCGACGGCGGCAAGGAGCGGCTCATCGTTTTTGCCGTCACCGATCCCGGCCGATATGACGTCACCGTACTGACGCCGGTACAGCGCGATCAGGCGGCCCGCCGCCCTACCCTTATCATGCGCCCCTTTCACGCCGAAGAACCTACTCCCGCGCGTCATCGTAAGACCGCGTACGGCGAACGCCCGTTCGAGGCTCGCCAGCTCTTCCGATGAGGGATCTGTGACGAGCGTTTCCTCGTACTCTCGATCTTTCGCCCGCATCGCCGATGCAGCATCGAGTCCGGTCATCGCGGCAACCTCGGCTGCATCCATATCTCCATAACCGCGCAGCCGCATGCCCGTTTCAGCGGCCACGTCGGTGACGGCGCGGCGGACCGTACCGTACGGGGTGCCGAGCTCGATGTCGAGGTATGGTCCCCGGGAGCACTGGTGGATAAACGAAAAAGGGAAATAT
>CBFCXB010000273.1:0-4508 GCA_965601905.1 uncultured bacterium
TCATCGCCCGTATCCGAGTTCTTGAAGACCTCACGCAGGAGCGCCGCTAGGATCTGCGCCCTCGATCGTTCGACGCAGAGTAACGCATCGTTTGGATCACCGCCGTCCATCGCCGCCCCGGCGAGAAGGGAGACCTTCCGCTCGTAGGGAAGTATCGACTGCCGAAGTGTATGCATGCGGAGTTCGTTCACGCCGATACGCCGCCGTATACCCTCCACAATGCCGATCGCACGGTCCTGGAACTCCCTGCTCTTATGCGCATCCCCGGTGGCGCAAAACCGTTCACCGAGCTCCGAGAGACACCGCCACTCGAGTTCCTCGAGGCCATAGCCGTCCGCAAGCCGGCGCGCATGCTCCAGGTATTCGACGGCGGCATCGTTCGTTCCCTCGACGACACCGAGGGAATAGAGCACCCATGCCCTGATGTGATTCTCCCCGTGCGGGGAAAGCATTGCGAGCGCCTCATCGAGGTACCGCCGAGCCTCGTCACGCCGATCGAGCTCGACATAGAACGAGGCGAGATTCTTGAGCGCCCACACGATCTCCTGCCGTGCACCGGATTCCCGCGCGGATGAGAGGTGCCGCCGGTAGAACTCCTCGGCGAGATCCATCCTTCCCGCGTCGGCGTAGACCGAGCCCATACCGCTCACCACCCTGCGCATCAGCTTCTCATCCGCTCTGCGCGATGCGATATCCAATGCCTCCCCGTAATGCGCAAGCGACTGCTCGTAATTACCGAGGTAGTAGTAGACCGATCCAATACTGAAGTGGACCGCGCCGATACCATCCTGATCGCCGAGCTCCCCGTATACGGCGAGCGCCTCGTACTCGTTCGCGAGTGCCTCGCGGTACCGTCCCTGGAGATCATAGACCATTCCAAGCGAATTCAGGCACCACGCCGTTCCCCTTCTGTCGCCGAGCTCATTGCGCACTTCCAGGGTTCGCCGGTAGAAATTCTCCGCCGCGGCGAAATCACCGAGCCGGTGGTGGGCGAGCGCGAGCCCGCCGAGGACCCAGCTCAGGCCGTAGATGCTCTTCATGCGCTCGTACCGTTCGAGACAGTACGTGTACTGCTCGATCGCACGGGGATACTCCCCGAGGATGAGCAGGTTGTACCCCAATCGCTGCCGGGCGCCGAGCGCGCCCCACTCGTTTGCCTGATCGGAATGATGGGCGAGAGACCGCTCGAAGAGATCGATCGCCTCCCCGTACGATCCCTGTAGTTCAGCTATTGCACCGAGGCCGTAGAGCACATATCCCAGCAGCCATTCGGCGGCGCACGACGATGCGATTGCACGCGCCTCCTCGAGATGCCCACGCGCCGAGTCGAATTCCCCGAGTCGCGTCTCTGCCTGACCCAGGTTGTTGAGCAGCGCCGCCGTCCGCACGCGCGCGCCGAGCGTGCGCACCTCCGTGAGTGCGTCCCGGTAGAACGCGGCGGCGCTTTCGATCTCCTGGCGTTTCTCGGCGAGCCTGCCGAGACCGTTGAGGCAGTACCCCGCTACCTGGCGGTACCCATTTGAACGGGCCCTCAGAAGGGCTTCATGATAGAGGGAATCCGCCGCTCCGAGGCGGTCGAGAAGGTTGGCGGCCTCCCCCCGGAGAGCGATGCACTCCGCCCGTTGCCGGCCGGCGGCGGGCCATTGCGACACCAATCGCAGGGCATCCCCCGCCGTCTCGAGCGCCGCTTCCCCTTCCCGCATCCCGATCAGGCACGCGGCCGCCCGCTTGAGGCATGCGCATGAGGAGAGAGAATCCCCGGCAGCCCGGGCAAAGCCCGCCGCCTCACGAAATGCTTCGGCCGCTTCGCCGAATCGTCGTTCTCCCTGCTCGCGGGCGGCGCCGGCGTACAGCCCGAGCGCCCGCTTACCGGTGCTGCCCGCACCGGCAGCAGTAGACCGTATCATTTGCAGGGCGCCGTCGAGATCGCACACCCGCGTCATCGCCTCGACGATACCATCGGCCGCCTCGACATGTGATGGGTTCCGTGTCAACTCCCTCCCGAAGAATACGGCCGCCTTCGCGTTCTCACCGCTGTCGAGCAGATCCCGCCCATCGTTTAATACAACGATTCGTTCCCGTATGGATCGGGAAGACGCCCGGTCGGCGGCGGAATTGGAGTAGGGATTACCAATGACAGTGAGGAGCACTGCGACGCAAAGCGCGGCGATGGTTGTAGGTATCCTGTTCATGCACACCCACTATCTACGACTATGTTATAAAAATATATAATCATAGAGCAGTCAAGCAGGGATTGTCCGCGGCTGCGGGCTCCGGACCGGCACCGGCGGGCGCGCGACACGCGTCACGCCTCGTGATACTCATATTGCGTAAATTAATCCTATATATCAAGTGCCGCGCTCTGGTATATTGAGCACGTGGTAATGGCTCCATTCGCCCCCCGTTCGATTGAAAGGAAAGCCCATGCGCGCTCTTCGATTCTCGACGCCCGCTCTCGTTCCCGTACTGCTCTTCGCACTCTGCCCCGCGCTCCACGCGGGCGGGATCGATGTGAAGTACGGTTTCCAGGCGGGACTCAACATGGCCACGTCGATCTATAATCCACCGATGATGCTCGAAGAGGAGAAGATCGACAACAAGTACCGTCCCGTATTCGGCGGCGGGGGCACCATCTCGCTCACGTTCACCGATTTCGATCTCTTCTCGCTCGAATCGGGCCTGTTGATCCAAATGAAGGGCGGCAAAACCCTCACGACATTTATTAGTCGAACGACGCTCTATCCGCTGATCGAGGTCGAATGGGATGCCAAATGGAAGCTCCTCTACCTCACCGTACCTTTCCACGTGAGGATGGCCGTTCGCAGGGAGGGAATCGTCCCATACGTAAAAACCGGTTTTGACCTCGACTTTCTCCTCTCGGCCAAGTACTGGGAAAAGCACACATTCGCCGGTGAAGGTTCCGAAAGCGAATCCGACATCCATAACACCTCGGCGGTCGATATCGGACTCGTCGTCGGCGGCGGCGTGGAATTTCCGACCGGCCGCGTGCGCATGTTCATCGAGGCCACCTACTGCCACGGCACGAGAAACGTCCTGGAACCCGCGGATCCCAATTTTGTCGTAAAGCTGCACAACCGCGTATTCGGCATCATGGCGGGCGTGCGGTTCTAGGTATTCGGTTTGGCGGAACTATTCAGAACAAATCCCGCGGATGCATTTCCAAGGACCGATTAATTAATAGTTCGAGTCCTACCTGCGGAGCCAGATTCTTAATCTATCTAATGTTATAGTTATTCGTGGATATCAAACATCAATGCCGGAACATCCCATGCCGCTCCACGTATGCCCTCCACATTCATTGATAATAATTGACTGGACGCAATTAATCCCCTTGATGGAAAATCGCTCCGCTTCGTGAAGAAACGGAGCGATTGTTGTAATTCAAAGCTTACGGATGAAAAATGCTATTTATTCTTTTTGCACACATGCTTCTTGCGGAGCCCGGGGGGAAGTTTCTTTCCAGACACCGGAGACCACCCTTTATTAATATTTAAGCTCACTTCCCATGAAGCATTGTTCAAGCGATAGTACCTATCCCTGTAAAAGTAATGCTCTGCATGCCCCACGACGACATACACGCCGATATTCGATTTATATACAAGCTCCGTGCCGTCGCGATGCTTATACCGATAACCATGGGCCGGTGCATGCGGCGGTGGTCCAGCATGCTTTTCATTGATTGCTGGGTTGACCCTTTGGGTATAACGAACCGTGCTCTTGCATGCGGAAATCGCAATGACTGCCGATACTAGAAGAATTGCAATAATATAAATCTTCATCCTAATCATCGTTTAACTCCTACTGATCGCTGGACAACCAATGCAGATCAAGACTTTTTGATACGATCTGTATTTTCGTCGCCACTCCCGAATCAACGCATGACTGAATTTTTAAATTTTTGCAAGGATTGAGCCAACTCTGTCACGGGCTCCGATTTCAAGGATAACCTTGCATAAGTTAACTACTTAGGTTCTTCTCCCGAATATCCCTAATCCGTCAATATATCTCTGTTGATAAACTGGCCGTGTGCCGGGACGGGGGCGCTCCGGCTCAGACAGTCCGTAGCGCACCGGCATGGAAACGGTGCGTTTTGATAGATCACGTACGGTTGCGGGCCGGTGCGCTGCGGAACTCGCCGTCGAGGGCCGTCCCTACGCGCCCGGCCAAACATTCACACCCAAAAGAATGACGGATTAAGGTTAAATAACTATGGTTCTTCTCCCGATTAGTTGATAGAAAACAATGTATTTTTTAAGTAAAAATGCGGCACGTCCCCCCTTTTTTCTTGACAGCTATTTTGGGCCGTTTTCGGCATAATTGCGGACCGCCTTCAAACATCCTCCTCCGGTCCCCATATGAGTTCACCGCGCGCACTTCTCGGCTCGGGCAACCATTTTTCTCTCGATGCACATAGATTGCGCCGTCACGGCGATCTCCGGAGGCGAAAAAACCGTGTGTTATAATATGGCAGCGCTATGGGGGTGGAT
>CBFCXB010000274.1:0-4500 GCA_965601905.1 uncultured bacterium
GGTCGACATCCGGAAAGAGTCCGATACGGACGGCGTTCTCGATATCGAGATGTTGCCCGAAGCCCCCGGCGATATAGACGTAATCGAGCATGTCGCACGTGAGCCCCACGTTCTTCAGGAGCAGCGAGCATGCCGAGTAAACGGCCCCTTTCGTGCGGATGAGGTTCGTGATATCGTTTTCGGTGATCACCAGATCCCGCCCCCAGTAGCAGTCGTTATCCTCCAGAATGCGGAAACACCTGCCGGAGGCGGAGTCGACGATTCTCGATCCGGCCTTTTCCTCTTTGAACTTGCCGTAGCGGTCGATATAGCCGTGAACGAACAACTCCGCGAGTAAATCGATGAGCCCCGAGCCACACACGCCTTTCGGCTTGCAGCCGCCGATGACTTCGTATGCGGGCGTGCCGTTTTCGTGAAATCGTATCCTCTCGATCGCCCCGTCGGTTGCGGGCATGCCGGCCTGTATGCTCCCTCCCTCGAACGCGGGTCCGGCCGAGCAGGCGCATCCCATCAGCCAGTCGCTGTTCCCCACGACGAGCTCGCCGTTGGTGCCCACGTCGATGAAGAGAGAAATCTTGTCGGCGCCGCGCATGATCGGCGTGCACAGCAACCCCGCCGTGATATCCCCGCCCACATAGCTGCCGACGGCGGGAGCGCAATGAATCCTCCCTTCCCCGTTCATTCTCAATCCGATGTCGCGAGACGGAATGAGAGGGGCGACATTCAGTGTCGGGACATAGGGCTCTTCGCGGATGTAGCGCGGATCGATATTGAGGAACAGGTGGGTCATGGTCGTGTTGCCCGACACGGCGGCGTAGTAGATATCGGAAGATCGTATCCCGAGTTCTTCGCAAGACGATTCAACGAGCCGATTGATTGTCGTGATCGCGAGGGTGTGCAGCTCCTCCAGTTTATCCCGATCGCCCGAGTAATTGATTCTCGAGATGACATCCTCACCGCACTTTATCTGCTGGTTGTAGCTCGAAGCCGTGTGCAGTATTGTGCCGTCATCGAGGTCGACGAGCATCACGGAGACGGTTGTCGTGCCCAGATCACACGCGACACCGTACATGCCGTGTCCTTCGCGCGTCGAATATACATCGACGATGGTCTCCGGCCGGTCCCCCCGGAACAGCACCGCCGTCACGTTTCCGCCTTTATCACGAACGGCGCGGGCCAGTGTCCGGAGAACGGAGTATTCGCAGGTGGGATTGTCTATCCGATAGTGCTTCTGCAGCTCTCGTTCCAATCTTCTGAGATCGCTGTAGTTGTCCTCCACGGTCGAGGGAGGAAGGCAGAGGTCAAACCTAACGATCACCGGGTGTATTTCGAACGTCCCGGACAGTTCGCTCTTGTGCTCGGCGAAGAAGGTGGAATCGACTACGCTCTTGATGGAGAGCTGCTGAAAGAGAGGTAGCTGAACCGTCAGGTCGCCGGTGACTTCGGTGAGACAGGCGAGCGCGTATCCTTCCTTCGCGAGATGTTCGGGGAGGGCCGCGGATGATTTGCGGGAACACACCCCGGACAAGACACGAACGGTGCAGTCACCGCAGGCGCCCCTGCCCCCGCATGTGGATCTGATCGGAAGGTTGGCGGACCGGACGGCATCCAGCAGGCTCGTGCCGCGAGCAACCTCGACGGTCACCTCGAACGGCAGGAAGGTTACCGTAAAACGCTGTTTCTCATTATGGGATTCGACCGGAGTCATTGTCAGGTACGGGTCACGTAAGGGTCACATTCTTGATGAATGAAGGAATATCCGAGGCCTCCTGGCAACCCACGATGATCTCCCAGCCGGGAATGTTCTCCTCGAGATCGCCGCTTATCTGGGAGACGAACCCCGGAATTACTATCTTGCGCGTCTTCACGTGCTGTTCCAGGTCTATCGCTTTGATGAATTTACCGATCGTCTCACCGGTGAACTTGCCCGCGGCCCACGCGGTGAGAACGGATTGTCCCTCGCAGTCGCAAACAACGAGATGCGCCGAGATTCCCGCGTTCTCTATTTCTCCCGAGACGATAAAATAGGTGAGGGAGAAATTGGTGGTGACGAATACCGGCGATTCGGGCGTCGGTTCCCCAATCGCATATATCTTGGGCTCGACCTGAATCGGCTTTTGCGGATCGGTGTAGATGTTCTGCCGCAGCGTGAGCAGCGTATACAGCATCGCCCTGTCGTATGCGGGAAGGACGATGATCGAATCGTACTTGCAGATGCCCGTCGAGGCCTGCGCGAGCACATCGTATTCATCGTCGCTCCGGATGAAGGAGAACAGCGGATACCCGAACGGCCTGAAATTCTTCCTCAAGGCGCATCTCCGCAGGATCGTGTTGTTTTGCAGGCGCCGGCCGGCATTTCGGGAATCGAGGTTCAGAATGATGTCGTTCATGCCGGCCTGACGGGCCCTCTCCGATTGCTGCCGCAATGTTTCGATGGACTCGGCGTGGACGACAAGGCCGGCGCCGGCATCTTTCGCCAGATCGATGTCCGCATCGGTCATCTCTTCACGCAGGAATATCGCGGGCCGATCGTTTGCGCACAGCTCGAGCGCCGATTTCAGAAGCTGCCTGTCCGGGCAATCGAGTATGATCCCTTTTGACGAGTGCTCCTTTACCAGCCCGACGGTGTCGAGAAATGTGTCTTTGTCCTCCTCGTCGCACGAGATGAAGAACAGATCGACATCGAGTTCCTCGCCGATGCGCTCAACCTTATAATTCTCTATGTCCCGTACTTTCGATAGCAGTTCTTCGGCCTTCGAGGCGCACCGAAGCTCGATAGCGATTCCCGGCTGATTCACGAATGTCTTTTCATGGCGAAACATGACCGTTTCATTCCCGATCTCGAGGGCGGAGGCGCCGACGCCGATTTTTACGGATTTCATTGGAGGCGTGGCGGCGGCACCGATCACGTGTATTGCCTCCTCCGAGACATGGGGGCATTCTCCAAGTTCGGACTTCTTCTGTGCCAGTTTCATCGCGAATGCCATGCAGGTCGGGACGTCGCACTCGCCGCAGTTTGTTTTCGGGAGCAGCTTGAAAATGTCCAGACCGGATAGCGCCATCTCTATTCCATGCTCCTGGAGTCGTACATTTCCTCTATATTCTTCTTTACCGTTTCCGCGGCCTTGGGGTGATACATGATGAGGAGTTCCGCACCGGCGGCCAGGAGGCTCATCGCCGTGGCGGTCTCCCAGTATACGCAGCGCCGGTCGAGATGTCCCCAGTCAGGGTATTCATCGATCGCGGCACGGGACTCCTTCACCCGCGAACTCTCGCACCCGGGATTTACGAGCATCGGGAATGCAAGCATCCTGTCGCCGCCCAGCCCCTCGATGCGGATCCGCTCCATGATCGAGTACGTATATTCCAATCCGTACCCGAGGGTCCCGGTCAACGGGTCCATCACGATTCTTTCGGTGGGAAAATTCATTTCGGCGAGAAGGATGTTGAGCTGCTTGGCCAGGTTGACATCGATCGGCGACTGCGCGACGATCGTATGGTTGTAGGCGATGCATGCCGCGGCTATCGTCTTGTAATTGTCCGTCTCGACGTAATTGATCAGGCAGTTTTCCCCCGCGCTCACCTCGCATACCTTTTTCATCACTTCGTTGATCTTCGCGAAATGGCTGTGACCCGAGATGATAATCGGCACCGTAACGCTCTCGAGCACCGATTTTACCAGCTCCGCCGCTTCATCGGCGCTTTTGTCCCCTTTTTCCGGATGCGTTCCCTCGAGACGCACACTGATCAGCTCCGCACCGTACTGCTCGACGCATCGCTTGGCCATCCCGCCGGGATCGTCGATTACGTCACCGTAATATTCCAGCAGGGGCTTTGGAAACTTGTCCGTCACCCTGTCGAAGACTTCCATCGCCACGACGGGGCGGAGGGGGGACTCACCCTCGAAAAAATGGAACGGCAGGGCCGAACCGCCGCCGATGGTCACCGTGTGAGACCGGGTGCCGCCCTCCGTCGCAGTCGCGCCGATCGTCACCTCGGCTATCCTCCCGGCACTGACTTCCTTGGGAACTTCGAAGTTCATAGTTTTCCCTGTATATCGCAATGACGGCTATGCATCAAGCTTTTTCATCAATTCGTTTATTGCCCGGTACGCAATCGAGCCCTCGAGAACCGGCCAGATCGGTTTTCCCGAGCCGTCCGTATCCAGCAGCAATTCGTCCTCCGGAACGGAGTGCAGGAGGGAGAGCCCCTCTGCGCCGATCATCCCCTCGAGAGCGGGTGTGACGGCGCCGCGGACGCGGTTGAGTATGAGATACGTTTCGTTCACCCTCGTCTTCAGCTCGTGCAGGAGCCGGCCTATCTTTCCCGCCGTTCGAATGCCCCGTGCGGTGGGATCCGAAACGATCAGGAGATAATCGATGTTCCCGGTCGTTCGGCGGCTCAGATGTTCCATGCCCGCTTCGTTGTCGATCACGACATGCTCGTAATTTCCGCCCAGTGTGTCGAGTATGTCACGCAGCAGGTTGTTGGCATAACAGT
>CBFCXB010000275.1:0-4495 GCA_965601905.1 uncultured bacterium
GATGATGTACCGGGACGGCGCATTCCACGATCTCCCCTGGACGTTTCCCGACTTCCGGGCAGGCATATACACGGAAGACCTCGTTGCCATACGTCGGCTGTACAAGAAGTCGCGCCATGCTCTGGGAATGTAGTGGAAAAAACGTGCGCGGCTTGTTGATATTGACCGGTATCAGTCTATGGCATAGAGCAGCTTTATCGCGCTCCAGGTGTCTGAATCGACTGACACCGGTCCCTGGCCGAGGCCGATGCACATGGAGCCGCCTCCCGCCAGTTCGCCCCCCCCGGTATCGCATCGCATGTAGTACGGGTTCATCGGCACCAATCCCGCGATGGTCGGACAGGCCGTTTGAAAGCAGAGAGTGCCGCCCGAGACGAAAAACATGACATCGTAGACGGCCAGCACCAGCAATTCTCCCTCGGCCACAGGGCAGCTCCCCGGATCGATGCGCTCGGCGGTATTGCATATATCGCTGTTGAAAATGATGCTGAACAGACCATAGGAGGGAAGTTGGGGACTCGAGACTAACACGGCCCCTGGAGCCGGCAGCTCGGAGATGGCATAAGAGGCGATTCCGCCAACGGGTGCACGGGCGACGAGATAAAGGGGGACTGCGGTCCCGAAGGGGACTTCGGCACACGTCGTTGTCCCGGCGGGATCGAAGAACAACCCTGCTTCGCCGGGGCCGAGGGGACTCGTCGGGGGTGGTGCAGGGCACTGTGCAGAAGTGTCTAATGCTATCGAAGCTCCGATCAAGGCACAGGCGAGTGCAGCGAGTGCCATTCTGCGGCCGCATACAGCCAGGATTGCCTGAAAATCATTCATGTCGCACCTCCTTTCAACATAACTATATTCGTGTTCGATGGTTATTTCAACTGCGATGAATTAGCGGCGGTCTCCATCGCGTGCGTTCCTGGTGGCCTCGTCCGGGGGCAGTGTCGAAGGGTCATCGAGGTATGGACGACCTTCCTGGGAGGAAATCCGCACGTTGCGCCGCACCACCATCCTCATCTGTTTTTCGAGAGCATTACCTGAGGAGCTGTTTGATCCCGCCCCAGGTCGTGGACCCGGCTGGTGCGAGGACATCCGTGACGACGAGCGTCACTTCGTACTCGCGCGGATCGATCTCGATGTCCAGCTTGGGATAGGGCATCACGCAGATGAGCTCTATCAGGTAGTCGTCGTATTCGACCTGCCAGAGAAATGAACGGTGCGAATGCAATGTAAAGATACCGGTGTCCAGGTCGGGAAGGTCCGCCCAGATTTGCGCTGCGGCATCCCCTTCCCAGAAGCACAAGGCGTCTTGGGGGCAGCGTGAGTCGCAGAGAATACTGCTGAAGCCGATCTGCAATCCCCTGTCGCCGATATCCTTTACCTCGCCGATGGCGAGCGTGATCATGTCGTTCGGGACCTTCTGGGATCGGGCGCCCGCGGCCAGTCCGAACGCTACAATCAAGACCAAGGCATACCGAAAGCATTTGTTCATGGTCGTCCCCCTTCCTGCCAAATATAGCACGGAACGGTGCAACCGGCAAGGCCGCAGTAACATTACAACGAATTATTATATGGCGGGATGCGGGGCCGGCGCGGCCGCGCTATGTCGTATTGCGCCGCCCGCCGCCGCGCCCCACCAGCGACGCCGGATCCTGCCGGTAGAACTGCGAGAGCTGGCGGTACAGCTCCGGGTGCCGGCGCTACGGTTGGCGGCGGCAGTGCACCGTGACAGCAGAGCCAGATACCCGTACTCCCCGGCGCCGAATGATTGACAAACACTTTTATATGATGTAATATCTCGCTTTCGCGGCTTACCTTGGATGCGATGCGACAGTTGCTATCGGGACAAGCGATTTAATACACAATCTGTCCGATTGGAAAGGAACTTCCGATGCCCTCCGTACTCGATCTTGTTATTCGCCGGGGAGATGAAGATACCTATCGGGTCGATCTCTTCGAGCGCGGCAAAGAGCAGCCTCTGGCACGGTCGAATTTCGAATGCGATACCTCTTACATGGCGAGTTTCGAGATCTCCCGCCTGGACAGCGACCGCAGGGACCCGCACGAACGGTTGAAACGATTGCGGGATTTCGGCGGGAAACTGTACACAAAGATCTTCAATCGGGAAATCGAGACTCTTTGGAACGGGTACAGGAAGAAGAGCGATTTCCTCACCTTGTGCATCCGTATTGCGCCCGAGGCGGACAGCTTGGAGATCCTGCCCTGGGAAACCATGCACGATGGCGATGAGTATATCGGAGCGGGGATCAAGACGGGACTTACCCGGCTGCCTCTCGATATTCAACCACAGGACGATCTGCCGGAGATTCCATTGCCCGTCGAAATGCTGGCGCTCATTTCCAGCCCTCTGGATCTGGCGGATCAGGAGCGGTTGGCCATCGAGCGGGAGCAGGAGCTGATATTGCAGGCAACCAATTCACCGGCGGGCCGGGGCCGGCTCCACGTGGAATTCGAGGATGAGGCGAAGCTGCCGATCATCGAGCAGAGCCTCGAGGGCGATGTTCGGATATTCCACTATTCGGGTCACGGCATCTCTCCCCGCGACGGGGGCGGGTTGTTACTGGAGGATTCGGAGGGGAAGAAGAGGCCGACTCCCGTTTCCGAGGTGCTGCAATCACTTCAGAGGGGGGAGCGAACCCTCAGGCTCGCGGTTCTTTCAGGCTGCCAGACCGCCAGGACCATGGATATAGCGGGATTCCGGGATTTGGCCAGAGGATTGGCGCATCGCGGGATTCCCGCGGTAATCGCAATGCAGTTCTCTATTGCGGACTCATCCGGTCTCAACTTTGCCGAGACGCTGTATCCGCGCATCGTGGAGGGTCAATCGCTGGATATCGCGGTGAGCGCGAGCCGCCGCGCATTGCTTCAGGATGATGATCCCCACGTCAAGGCGGACGCTCTCGCGCCGGTGCTCATCCTGTCCGGCCGGAGACCGCTGAGGACGGGAGCGGCCGATGTGAAGGCGACAACGGAAAAGAGGGGCATCGATTTCAGGTTCTATCTGCCACTGCCGCAACTGAGCTTTGGATTCTATGGCAGGCGCAAGGAATATCGCGCCATACGGGACGGCCTTCTCGTAAAGAATCATCGCGCGATCATTGTGTACGGCATCGGCGGGATCGGAAAGACGGCGTTGATCAGCCATGCGGCCTCACGTATCGGAGAACGATTCGAGGGTGTGTATGCGTTCGATTGCCGGTCGGGTACTTTGGCGCCGGACACCATCCTGTTGGAACTGCATCGTTTTCTCGAGCGCCAGGGATGCACCCTGCTCGCACCGCTCATGCACCGATCATTCCCACCGGAGCAGCTTGCGACCTTCATGTCTCAGGTCTTGAGTCAGTGCAGCCTCCTCGTAATTTTTGATAATTTTGAAAATCACCTGACGCAGCGTGACGGCAAGCACGAGATCGCTGACGAGAATCTCAGGCTGTTCCTCTTCACGCTCATAAAGGCCACGGGAAGCGGCAGCCGGTTTCTTTTTACCAGCCGCTATCTTTTCGATATCGATGAAAAAAGAATCGGTCCCGTCCAGTTTGTTCCGTTGCGCGATCTGACCCGCCCCGAGGCCCTCGGTTTGATGCAGAGGCTGCCCAATCTCGCGTCGGCGACGTTCGAGGACAAGATGCAGGTATTCGACCGGTTCGGCGGACACCCGTATGCGCTGGTTACACTGGATCGTCACTGCGGCAAGAGGAAACTGGAGGAGGTGATGGGGGACGCGCGGGAGGTGCATGCGGAACTCCGAGAATTCATAGCGATAGAGATGAGTTATGCAAAGCTCTCGGATCGGTGCAGGGAGCTGCTGCATCGAATGGCGGCATTCCGGAAGCCGGTCGGCTACGATGCCGGTCGCTGGGTGCTGGGGGAAAAGGTCGAGATAGGTAAAGATATTATTCAAAAGTTTGATCGAGAAAGGATGCCCGAAGAGTTTCAATCGCTCAATGATGACGAGCTTCTCGATATGTTGCGGAACTATTTGCCCGAACAGCGGCGGGCTCAAAACATCGATGAGCCGGTCGATGAATTGATCGGATGGGGGCTGTTGATGCCGGTCGTGGATGATGAGATCAGCGGCTTGACCGTCCACAGTCTCGTGCGCGAATTTTGTCGTGATAGGATTTCAAAGCAGGAATGGAACGTATACCTGCACGATGCCGCTCTGTACTACACCAATGAATCAAAACATGTTCCCGAAGATAATAAGACATTGGAGAATATCCTGGGCGACATCGAAGCGTGCGAGCTGCTCATGGAAGCGGGCGACTACGAGAATGCCGCTGATATTGTAATAGGTGCCGATCCACTGCTTGATCGATGGGGTTTCGGCAGGTTTCTGGAGGCGTTGTACGGGCGGATCGTCCCTGAGGTAAAAAAGAAAACAAGGGGGATCATAATTCATAATATGGGAGTACTGGTTCACGATCGTGGCGAGTATGATAAGGCGCTCGAGCAGTATGGGAAATCGCTGAAAATCAAA
>CBFCXB010000276.1:0-4476 GCA_965601905.1 uncultured bacterium
AATAAAGCTCAGGGGGTGTTATTCGCCTTCCCCTGAAAAACTGGGGAAAGTCCAGTTCCCATATATCTTGACAGGCGCCCATCCAGCTTTTATTCTCCCATACCTCCCCCCTTTCAATTGCGTATTCCCGCTTTACTTTTTCCTGTTCATCTTCTGCCATATATTTTGCATAATAACCGGGATGATTTGCTGGTGAGGTATCATCTTCGATGCCGTTCAGCTTAAATGAGACGTCACAACCCCAGGAGTCTTGTCTCTGGTAATCATTCAATACTTCATCAAAATCGCTGATATCTGGTTGCCCTAGTTCACCCTTGTTCATTGAATCCAGCTCGATCTTTACTTCAATATCATGATGGATCTTTTGCGGCTCATAATCGCCTTCGGGTGGCTTTAAGCAACCTGATAGATTCCACATGCAACATATAGGGAGCAGCAATGCAATTGGATTGATAAAGTGAATTTTATTATTTATGCAATATCTCACGATTCGCTTACCCATGATTGGATTCCCTTCTATTATTACCAAAGAATGTGTATAAATTGCTACAAATGGCAAATATCGTATACATACTCGTTATAACGATATTACGTATTTCGCCACTTGTAATTAAAACCAATTATTATTCTATAAAAAGCCCTCTAATATAGATAAATAGTTATGAAATAAATTGTCAATATAGATGTCGCGAATTTTACTTTTTTTTCAGGGGAAAGCGAATAATTATCACGCTCTGGGCTTGCTTCGCCCCATGCTTCGATGCCTACGATTCTTTCATTCATTTGCCGAGTAGGCAGAGCAGCATGCTAATCCCCTTAGCCAAAGCGCAACTAATGAAAGTCCGGAACACCGAAGAACCGTTTCGCCACCAACAATCGCCTCGCCCGATTCAAAGGTCATATCGATTTCCTGGATAAGGAAAACCGGCTCGTCAGATCAAATGATAATTTTATCAGTAAGCTCTTCTTGCATTCCCAGTTCGTAATAACAGCGCGCCCGCGCCATTGCTACCTCTTCCGTTCTGAACGGAGGGTACATACGCTGCAATTCGGCGATGAGATCGAGAGCTCGCTCGCTATCTTCCTTTACATACGATAGGGCCTTGTAATACCGCACATATTTCGTATAGACAGATTGAGGATACATCTGGATAATTCTGTCGAACACGTCTCTATCCTGTTCTATGTCCTCCCTCATATGCATGAAGGCATATCCGTCCCCAAACACTCTGACCTCTTCCAGCTTTTCAAATATTTTCAAGGCTTCTAGATCGTCTTCCTCCGGCTCACGAATACTGATGCTTATACTGTCTGAAGCGATCGTTCCCTGCCATAAATACTTGTTTTCGGGAAGGTCGACTTCATATGTTGCTCGTAATACACAAGTTCCGGCCTTCGGGAACAAATACCCAGATACCGTCGCTGATATAGCTGATATAAGGGGATAAAAGAAATCTCAAAGCGACTCCCCCGGCTCAAGAACGTATCCTTTATAATTCTCCTTATCCACTATAGCAGTAAACACATGCACCGGAAGCTGGTGAGGTATCATATTCGATGCCGTTCATCATAAATTTGACTTCGCAACCTCAATCACTTGATCTCAGCGAACCGTAATCATTCAATACTTCATCGAAATCGCTGATATCGGGTTGCCGGTCCTGGGGATAGCGACTATTTTTCCGAAGTTAATGTTCCTCGGGTATTTCGTAAGAATAAGAGATCTTGCTCTTCCAAGCTTTACAATGAATGCCGGATCCACGGAGAACCGGAGCTTGAATTTCCGCTCGATCACGACACGCTCGGCGGGTGCGACGCCCACGGAGGAAGTGGCGCCACCGGCACTCTCGTGCTAACCTGCGTGCATCATCCGATTTTTAAATGAATTATTATCAACGGGTTGTAGCGCTTTAGCCCCAGCGCTGAGAGCAAATGTAAAGCTCGCTTTACATTTTGAATTGTCACCGGGATCAGTATTCGTGCTCAGCGCCCGCCCGCAAGCGAGACGGCGATGGCCGCCTTGATCGCCTCGCCCCCGATGAAGGGAAGCAATCCGAGGGAAGCTGCTCGTGTAAAGCTCGAACCGGTGACGAGCGCCAGGTACAGGGTGCCCGAAAAGAGAATGAGCGTTAGACCGGATGCGGCACCGCACAGCACCGCTACCCTCCCGCCGCCTAGCCGCTCGCCCAGGACACCAGAGAGAAGCGCCGCTGCGGGAAATGCAACGAGGTAGCCGCCCGTCACGCCCACGAGGACCGCCGGACCGAATCCGAAGCCGGCGAAAACGGGAGCGCCGGCGGCGCCGATCGCGAGGTAGGAGAGCATCGCGTAGAAACCGTCTCGGGGGCCGAGCGTGATGCCGGCCAGCACGGCGAAGAGAGTCTGCACGGTCACCGGGACCGGTGTGAATGGAAGCCTGACGGCGAGCTGCGCGCCGACGGCGGTGAAGAGCACGAAGAGGAGTATGCGAATTGCACGGTACAGCTCTCCCGACGTCACAATCAGTGAAATGCGTGCATCGCGAGCGATGAGTCCCTGACCCTTCACGCCCCGTCTCCTTTCACTCGAACAATGCCTTCGGATCCCCCGCGGCAGCCCTCGCCCGCCAACCCCACACATGATACCGAATCGCTTCAGCGGGCGCAACACAAAGATCCATGGAAATCATTGCTCCCTTTCGTCCTTCACCGTGATCGTACCGAGGTAGTAGTTCGCCGTCAGTTCTATGTGATTCAAAACCTGACGGCGGGTTTCCTCGGTCGTGCGAGCGAAGGGATAGCGGGACATGATCGGTCCCATGACGTTGAAGAACTCGAAGAGCAGAACCTTGAATATCATGAGGTAGCGGTAGGTCGATTCGAGCTTTTCCACGTACGCGGCCGTGTCCGTCCCCTTGAGCTCACGAAGCTCCGTGAATTCGCCGCTGCCCTCCCCGCCAAACACCTCGTTTCTTCGCTGCTCGGATCGTCCCCGGACACGTTCCTCCATCTCGAGGAGCAGCGCATTCACGCGAGACGAATCAATGGACATCGACTTCTTCTGATCGAACAGCACATCGAGCGCCGCCTCCCCCTCCACGATGAGATCATTAAGGTACACGATGTTCGTCTCGAGTGAGGCGGCGTACTCCTCGCCCGGGAACCGTTTCCGCTTGGTTGCGAGGATCCGTTCGAGGTTCTCGCGAAACTGCCGGGGTGAAGGGTAACTGCTCGACACGTGCGCCGAGTACGTCGCGAGCAGATCGCTCATTGTTGCGTATTTCCTCTTCATCATCAGGAAAAGTATACTCCATCACGACCCGTTTTGCTATACTGTTTCGGTTATGCCGGAAGCGAACGAAAAGGAATACCACACAACCGGAACAATCCAGAATGAAAGCACTGTAACGTCATTTCCTGTAACTTCTTGGAGGCGAATCGCATGAAAAGACTATCGCGTCTATGCGTGTGCGTTCTCGCACTGGCCACGGCGATCATCCAGGGCGGGGCGACCGCCGGGGACGGTCTCCTCTCGCCCGAGGATCACCTCGGATTCCCGATCGGCGCGGACAGGAAACTCGCCGATTACAACGAGGTCGTGGAGTACTTCGACATGTTGGCCGAAGTCTCCCCGTGGATCGATGTCTGGGATATCGGGCAGACGACCCTCGGCAAGCGATTCGTGATGGCGGTCATCTCGACGCCGGACAACCTGAGGGATCTCGACCGATATATCGGGATCTCGAAGCGTCTCGCCGATCCGCGATCGCTCGAGACCGGCGAGGCGAAAACGCTCACGAGCGAGGGAAAACTCCTCGTCATGATCACGTGCAATCTCCACTCCACGGAGATCGCCTCCTCGCAGATGGCCCTCGAGCTCGCCTATGAAATCGCAGCGGGGAACAACAAGACACTCGCCGCGGCCCTCGAGGAGACCATTTTCTTCCTGATACCGTCACTCAATCCCGATGGACTCCAGATGGTGGTCGACTGGTACGAGAAGTGGCTCGGCACGGAGTACGAGGGGTGCCAGCTGCCGTGGCTCTACCACCATTACGCGGGGCACGACAACAACCGCGATTGGTACATGGGAAATCTCGCCGAAACACGCGCCGTCTTCGACCTCTACTTCCGAACGGTGGTGCCGCATGTCATCCTCGACATGCACCAGATGTGGAGCAGTGGCGCGCGTCTCTTCCTCCCGCAGTTCCACCCGCCCGCCAACTTCAATGTTGATCCGATTCTCTACCGCGAGATCGGGCTTCTCGGATACTTCATGCAGCTCGCGTGCGAGGAGCGCGGGTACAGCGGTGTTATCAGCGACGCATACTTCACCGGATACTGGGAAGGGACTTCGATGATGACACCGTGGTGGCACAACCAGGTCGGCCTCCTCAGCGAGGCGGCGAGCGTTAATGTCGCCTCGCCGATCTTCATCGAGGAGGGGGAATTACGCGGTGGCTCGAAAGGATTCCCCCGCTACGAACACCGGATCAAC
>CBFCXB010000277.1:0-4445 GCA_965601905.1 uncultured bacterium
ACCGATACCGAATTTCATGCGCTACTCGATGCTCCCCCCGGTCACCCGGCATCGGGCGCCCCGGCGTAACTTACGAATCCTCGCAGACCGCTCGTGTGCTGATTCCAAACCCGTTCGGGGATGAAGCGTATGGCCTGATATTCCGTTACTGATCCTTTTCAAGAGTCAGGCGCCTCACATGCAACACTCGCTGTATGAATGTAAGGACGGTCAAAAAGGCGAGGAACATGATTATCACGATCAGGATGGTATGTCCAAAAACGAGACCGAGCACGAGCAGGGCGATCCGCTCGGGTCTCTCGATCCATCCCACCCTGCATTCCATACCCAACCCCTCCGCCCGCGCCCTCGTATAGCTGGTGAGAAACGAGCCCGCCAGAGCCGCGAGCAGAAAGAAGATCGCAACCAGATTCGGGGGATAATCGGCTATAAAATAGAAAACCAGCGCGCCGAAGTAAACCATCTCGGTGATGCGATCACCGGTGGAGTCTATGAATGCGCCGAATATGGTGGTCCTTCCTTCCTTGCGCGCCAGAGAACCGTCGAGCGTGTCACAGAGCCCCGAGACAATTAGGAACACGGCACCCGCAAGAAGCCTGCCCCTCGCAACGAATATCGCCCCAACGATGCTCAAAGCGATGCCAATGATCGTAACGGCTAGGGGGGAGATACCCAGGTAGGACATAAAGGCTACAATCGGATCGAGAAATCCTCGCAGTCTCTCTCGTATCTCAATTTTTCCGGGCATGATATATTCCCAATCGCTTGACGTGAAATGGCATATTATGAACCGGGGGAACGATGCTGTCAAGTTGTTACGACTCACCGACCCGGCCGATTTCACCGGTGGGTATGATGACACATCACGCCCACGCGCGCCCCGTACCGTCCCTGTCACTATCCAGCGGTACTCCTTCTGCCGGTACCGCGTATGAGGACGGTTATTTCCCCTTTCACCTTCGACGTACCGAAATGGGCGGCCAGCGTGGAAGCGGTTCCCCGTTTCACCTCCTCGTGAAGCTTCGTGAGCTCGCGCGCAACGACAACCTCGGGGTCATCGAGAATATTCGCGATCATTTCCAGTGTCCTCACGATCCTGAAGGGACTCTCGAAAAATATCGACGTTCCCGGATTCCGCCCCGCCTCCCTGAGAACACGCTCACGCTCACCGCGCCTCCGGGGAAAAAATCCGAAAAAAGTGAAGCGGTCGGGTGGCAGCCCGGACATGACCAGCGCCTGGATTGGCGCGCAGGGTCCGGGAACGGCGGTGAACGGAATCCCTTCCTCGATGAGGCGCCGTACGAGGTAGTAACCCGGATCGGAAACGAGCGGCGTGCCGGCGCTGGTGATGAGCGCCGCGCGCGCGCCTCCCTGCAGCATCGAGACGATCGAGGGAGTGACCCGTTCCTTGTTGTGATCGTGATAGGAACGCAGCGGCGTGTCGATACCGTGCCGTTTGAACAGGGTACGCGCCTTTCGCGTATCCTCCGCGAAAACGATATCGACCGCTCCCAGCACTTCGATGGCCCGAGCGGAACAATCGCCCAGATTGCCGATCGGGGTGCTCACCAGGTAGAATTGAACCGTTTCCATATCGCGCTCGCCGATCGACGCCCGGGTACCCGTCATGAGCCCAGAATCCGCGACAGGATCGTTTCGAGATGCTCCATATCTTCGCGTGTGATATCGAGGTGGGTAACCATACGCATGAAACGGCCGCCGAAGGCCAACGCGAGAACGCCCTCCGCCTCGAGCTCGCTTCTGAACGCCTCGACCTCGAAGGACGGCTCGATCCCTTCGAAGATCACGATGTTCGTCTCGATGGGCGCTCTCAGTCTGAAACGCGGATCGGCCTCGAACATCGCCCCGATACGCTTCGCCTTTTCATGGTCCTCAACCAAGCGTTCTGTATTGTTGTCGAGCGCGTACAGACATGCGGCCGCCAGCACACCCGCCTGCCGCATCCCGCCGCCGAGACGCTTCCGCCAGAACCGGGCCCGCCCGATCGTTTCCGCATCAGATACGAGGGCCGAACCCACCGGCGCCCCGAGGCCCTTCGAGAAACAGAAGGTGATCGAATCGGCAAGGGCCGCGTACCGTACGAACGAAATGCCGGTGGCCACCGAGGCGTTTGCTAGACGGGCACCGTCCAGATGGAACCGGAGCTTGCAATCCCGTGCGAAATGCGAAATCTCTTCGAGCTGCTCGAACGGATATACACGACCGCCCCCTCGGTTGTGCGTGTTTTCCGCCGCGACGATCGACGTACGGGGATGGTGAACGTTGATCGGCCGAACAGCCGCCTCGAGCCGGTCGAGCGGAAGAAATCCCTCGGGACCGTCCAGCGGATGAAGCTGGACTCCCCCGATCGCCGACGCCGACGCCGCCTCGTAGTTGAAAATGTGGCAGTTCCTGTCGAGGATCACCTCATCCCCCGGCTGCGACTGGGAGATGATCGCGAGCACGTTCGACATCGTGCCGCTCGGCACGTACAGGGCGGCCTCCTTCGCGAAGAGCCGCGCTACCCGCTCCTCGAGCTCGTTCACGGTCGGATCGTCGCCGAGGACATCGTCTCCAACCACCGCCTCGGCGATGGCCCGGCGCATCCCGGCAGACGGTCTGGTGACCGTATCACTTCTCAGATCGATAATTGTACCGGCCACGGCACACCCCTCTGCTTGTCCGTTGCATATTTTTGAATATACTACCCTTCTCTCACGCACGCGTGAACGGGCGCTCACAAGGATCGAAATGCAGTGGATCGGAAAATCAGGATTGGGCTACAAGCTCTTTCAGCTCCCGTGATACTTTGAACACAGGCACCTTTCGATCCGGAACGGGAACAGGCTCGCCGGTTCTCGGATTCCTCGCCATACGGGCCTTTCGAGCCTTCACCTTGAATGTTCCGAAGCCGCGAATCTCGTAGTGCTTGCCCTCTGCAAGTCCCTTTGATATACAAGCGAGAAATTGATCGACCGCTTCCGCGACTTCCTTTTTTGTCAATCCGGTCCTGCTGGATATGTTCTCCACAATCTCCGCTTTCGTCATACGACCATCCTCCTTTACGGCAGCAGGATTTCATTCCCCCGACGCCTCAGGCGTCAAAGAAATCTGAGCCTAACAACTTACTACATGATGACTTAGAGCATGTCAAGAGAATTCTCCACTTCCCGCGTTGCAGAACAGAATCCCCGCGATTGCAAAGTAGCGAAAAAAGCGAACGCCGCCGCGGCCGGCTCCGGGGAACCATGCGCAATCACGGGAACGTTCGGGAAATCGTAACCTGATCCGGATAAGAAGATAACCATCTTGTTTCATTACATGTTAGCTCGTTGCGCGTTCATTATGACAACCGCACTGGTATGCCCCTTGCTCTCATTCATGATCGCTGCGAGGTGGTCGCCGCCCTCACGAACCCGACCCTGCATCGTACTATCTCGCAGCGTTTTTTTATTCCATCACGGAATCCCCAGTATGGCATGACACTGCGGTATCATTCTGACATCGTCGAGATGCGCCGCCGCGGTGATGTAGTACCGCACAAGCTCCGGCGCGCGGATACGGGCGGCAGTATCTTTCAGGCGAGCCGGCTGGATCACGAACGGTATCGAACGATCGAACGTTGCGACGAGGCCGGCCGCCTCGATGAACTCGTCTGTCTCCTCGGTCCCCGTGACGACCACCTTCGTGAAGAGATCCGCGGAACGGAAAAGCGGCAGCACCCGCCGGTACGTTGCAAAATGATCGTCGCCGCCGCAGAGTGAAGGCAACTTGATATCGAGTGAGACGATATCGACGTATGGCGCGATTGCCCTGACCGCAGCCTCTTCAAGTCCGTTGGTCTCGAGATAGATCGGCAGACCGATCGATCGCAGCCGGGGAAGGAACACGGCGAGAAAATTCGCCTGCTCGAGCGGCTCGCCGCCCGTCACGCTCACCGAGTGGACGCCGGGGCGGGCAGCGGCAAGGGATCGTGCAAATGCAACGATCTCGGCGGCGTCGACCGGATTCTCCGCGTAGCGTATCTCCCCGTCGCCACGGAGGGCGCACCGCTCGTTAACCGTTCGCGCGGCGGGCGTGTCACAGTAAACGCACCGCCGGCTGCATCCGGCGGTCCGCACGAACACCTGGAGCACACCGACGAAGATCCCCTCCCCCTGGATCGAGACAAAGACCTCCGCGATATTGCCCGTATGAGTCATGCCGCTAGGGCACCCCCCTGACCTTCCGGAGCGCTCTCCCGATCGATTCGCACTCGCACGCATAAACCGCCATCGCGCACTCCGCGAGTTCTCTCGGATCGACGCCGAGCTCTTCCAGCCCGACGGCTGGAACCGGCGCCCCGGAGGGATCGACATTGACGCCGAGATGAAAGACGGCAGAGACGGGGCTCACCGTGCATATCGCCACCGAGAGCTTGCGCTCATCGACAAACAGGTCATCCC
>CBFCXB010000278.1:0-4440 GCA_965601905.1 uncultured bacterium
CATGGCGGACCGCCCGCGCGGGCATCTCGATAAAAAATTGAATTTCCTATAAATGAAAGCGCTGGGAGCGAGGCGGAGGAATATCCTCCTTCAATTCCTCATCGAAGCGATCATCCTCTGCAATATAGGCGGCATCATAGGCGTCGCCGTGGGCTTTGCCCTCGGCAATATCATCAGCCTCGTGACGGACTTCGCCGCCCATGTGCCCCTGGAATGGACATTCGTGGGCATACTATTCTGCACGGCCGTGGGACTGACGTTCGGATTCTGGCCCGCACTGCGGGCCTCGAAGCTCAATCCCATCGATGCCCTGCATTACGAGTAATTTGTAAAATCCGAACGTGAGACGTCATTCGCCGGCGCGGACGTGGCCCGCTGCACCCGCCCTCAGCGAGAGACGGCAATCACGACCGTTCCCCCGGCCGGTGCATCCGCCTGAACCTCCGTTACGGGCTGTATGCGGCTCGGATCCCCCAGCAACAGCGGCCCGAGCGTCTGTATGACCCTCCGGGCGAGGTTGTCGGCATCATCATGCGTTCGTGCCGTCGCCTCGACGCGGATCACCCGGTCGGAGGCGCACTGGTTGAGCCTGCTCGCGACATCATACAGGATAGCCGGCGCAGTTTCTTTTTTCGCGGATCGGCGGTGCGATCCGGAACCGAGCTCTCCCTCGGAGAATACGAAAACAAGATCCTTCTTCGACTCAATCATATATGACGGGAGCTCGAATCCCTTCCCCACGAAGTTGCGCTTGTTCCCGGCCCGGTCGTACGCTTCCATCACATATGAATACGTGAGCCCCGGCGGCATCGGCTCACCTTCCATGGAGCGCCCGTCCCAGCCGATCTCCTCCGGCGGATTTCCCTTTCCCTCGAATTCCGCCACCGTACGGCTCCGTGAATCGGCTATCGTCATCTTCCACCGGTCGACATCCTTCAGCGCAGGACGGAAACGGACGACATCACCCGTAACGAACTTCTCGAACCACGGCCGGGGCAGGTACGGAGAACGCTCGAAGGCCGAGAGTATGATCAGCGGTGACAGAAAATCGATGTCGCCGCGATCGAGCACCTCCCACTTGTTCTCCCAGTCGAGGCCGGGCGCCTGTGTGGGATCGAGGTCGAGCACGAGCGCCGGGCGATCGAACTCGATCCGGACACGATCCTCTCCCTCGATCGTGAGACTCCCGAATACGGTCCCCTCCTCACCGCCTTTCAGCGCCATGGCACTGTCCGGTGCCGCGTCCCCCGCCGACGCGCTCGCGCCGGGAGACGTCAGATGCACGCACATAACCAGCACGATCATCAATATGAAACGATTCTCCGCAATACTCATGACTCTACTCTCCATCCGGTAACAAGCAACTCTTTCCTTTTCAAAAACAAACATCCAACGGTATCGAATCCCCCGGTATATGTTGCCCGGTGGCAACACCTACCGCAGGTGGCAACACCTACCGCAGACGGAAATTGAATGTTATCGAACCCCACTGCTCACCCGTTTGCCCGCCCTTCAACGGCTCGAACCGCCAGGTCAGCAGTGACTCTATTGCACTTCGATCGAAATCCTGGAATCCCGATGTCTTCTGGATCAGAATGTTCTCTTTGACGTTTCCGTTCGGAAGCACCACGAAGTACAGCTTGACCGTCGCCTCCACGCCGTCGCTCTTCGCCCATTCGGGGTAGGCGGGCAGGCGGTACGATTTCAGCCCCCGGTCCGCGACGGGCCCGACCAGCCGGGCGCCGTCGATGATGCGCTGTGCCGTGGCGTCGTCGGCCTTCTCTATCTTCGCGGGCACTATCTTCTTCTCGGGGACTTTGCTCAAATTCATGGCCGGCGCCGGTCGCACCGCCTTGGATCTGGTGAGCTGGACCGGACGCTCCCCGGCGCTCTCCCGGCGGGAGAGCTTGACTGTCTCCGTGCTCTTCTCCTCCTCGTTCGGGAGACTCGCCAGCGATGGCTGTCCCACGGTTTTCGGCGTTACGAGATCCGCGATCCGCATCGGCTGATCGACGTTGCGCTCCATCGCATTCAGCTTTCTGCGGAGCTTGTCATCCACCGCCCGATCGGTCTGGGGCTGTGGTGCAAAGTCATTCATCTCCGTTTTCCGCACGAAGTGCACCGGTTTTTGCTGTGGCTGGGCCGCTCGCTTCTCGACCCTCCGCACCGGCTCGTTCACCGTGACTTTGACGGCCGGCGGCTGAATGGTGACCGGATCGATCCAGGTGATCTCCGTTAACGCCGGCGGCGGGGGTGCTATGCTCCGGTAGAGCATGAGCCAGAGCAGGACCAGCACGTGTACCACGAGGCTGACACCCAAGAACTTTCGGGTCCGAGACCCGGCAGCCGCCATTTCGAGACTCAGTGCATACGCATTCATGAGCCCCCCCTGTCGCTCTGGTTCGTGGCGATCGCCAGGCGCTTGGCCCCGGCGGCGCGCGCCTCACCGAGAATGCTCCGAATCAATTCGTACGGCACCTCACGGTCGGCCCGAATCACGACCAGCATATTATCGGCGTCGGCCTCCAACAGGATCGATTGAAGCGTTGGCTGCAGATTTTCCGGCCTGATGAGGCTCTCGTTGATCGCCAGCTCTCCTCCCTTGCTCAACGTTATACTCACGCGCGCCTCGTCTTCCGCTCCCCTCGTCTGCGCCTGGGGAAGATCGACCTCGATATCGGCCACCGAGAGCATCGGCGCTGTGATGAGCAGGATGATGACGAGAACCATCGCGACATCGATGATCGGCGTCACATTGATCTTCGCGGTCATCGCGGCCTGATTATCGAAGATCCGTCTCATGCTACCTCCCCAAAACGGCGAGCTCCGCCGCACCGCAGAGCTTCGCCTGGTCGAGGACGTTCACGAAGGTTCCGTGGGATATGTGATCGTCACAGTCGATCACGACCCGCCGTTGCACCTTGTCCTTCAGTATCGATTCAAGCACCTCGGCAAGCTCGGCACGCGCGACCAATGTGCGGTTGACGATGACACTGTCTTCCGAGACCACTCGGAGCTCCACACGCTCCTCCTTCTCCTGCTTCACCGATTTCTGGGCGCTCGATGCGGCCCGGCGCACGGCGATGCTCGATTCGAAGGCGAGCGGCGTCAGGAGAAGCAGCATCACCACGAGCACGAGAGACACATCGATCAGCGGTGTCATGTTGATCTCGTAGCTGCCCTGTACCTTCTTTGCGGTTTTATGGAACATGACTCCACCTCAGCGCTGGAGAGCGGGTTCGAGCTCTTCCATCTCTTTTTCACCGCGGAGCGGCTCGTATGTCCGGTGCTCCGCGCCGGACTCGCCGGCGGTGCTGCGATCCATGCCCTCGACGAGGGCGAGCCTCAGACTCCGCGAATTGTTCTCCGCCACGGTGAGCATGACGCCCATTCGCCGGCTGAGATGGTTGTAGAGCATCAAGGCCGGCACCGCGATGATGAGACCGGCGGCCGTGGTGACGAGCGCTTCGGCAACACCGGCGGCAACCACCGACGGCGCGGCAGTACCCGTAGCCGACATGTCATTGAAAGCCCGCATGATCCCCCAGACCGTCCCGAGGAGACCGACGAGCGGCGCCACGGCGGCCATCGTTCCCAGCATGCCGAGGTTGCGCTCGAGCAACAGCTTCTGCTGGCTCAGCGAGATCTGGAGCCGTTCCTCAGCCTTCTCCCCATCGAGAGACTCGCTCTCGAGGACCTGGACGGCCACCGCTCCCATGGGATGAGGGCACGACGCACAGATCCGTGCCGCTTCGCGCCTGTCGCCGCTGCGGAGTTTTGTCATCGCCTGATCCAGAGCCATCTCCGGACTGCCGCTGCGCTTCTTATAGTAGTAGTACACACGCTCGATGGCGATGCCCAGCGTGACCACGCTCAGCCCTATCAATGCCATCATGATCGGGCTGCCGCCGATGGTCTCCATCCAGTTGAAGTTCGACATCATGTTCACACTCCTTGTTGATCGCTTTCACACCCTTATTTCAATATCGCCTCGAGCTGGGATGCCCGCTCTCGAGCCGCGACAACGAGCTCCTCGTCGGTCGAATGCTCGATCAGATCCCGGTACGCGGCGAGCGCATTGCTGAAATCTTCCTTATCCTCGTAAAGGCCCGCACAGCGCGCGACCGCCAGGAGGCGGAACGAGTCGTCCTTGTCACCGGCCGCCATCGCATTACGGTACGCGGTTATCGCCCGGGCCGCATTCCCGAGCTGCTCCCTGCACAACCCGATGCGATACCAGAGCTCGATGCTGAGACCGCCGGGTGGTTTCGCGTTGAGTGCCCGCTTGTACTCCTCGATGGCCTGCTCGGCACGGCCCGCCTTCTCGTGAATGTCGCCCCTCTGGTACGCGACATCGACGGCGCGTTCGTCTCCCTCCGGATAGCGCTGCCGGTACTGCCCGAGCATCGCGAGTGCCTCCTCGGACTCACCGAGCACCCT
>CBFCXB010000279.1:0-4440 GCA_965601905.1 uncultured bacterium
GGGGGCGGCGGACGCAGCGGCGGCGGTAGGGGAGGGGACGCCGGTGCATCGGGAGAATGTGTATGCCCGAAGTGCGGCGTTATGACTCCCCATCGCCCCAATAAACCATGCTCGGAAGAAAAGTGCCCGAAGTGCGGAGCGCCCATGGTAAGAAGTCAATGAGCCTCCGTATTGCCATCGCGAGCGGCAAGGGAGGTACGGGCAAGACCACCGTCGCCGTGAATCTGGCCGTCGTTGCCGCTCTGCGGGACGGCGCACCGGCCGGTTACGTCGATTGTGACGTCGAAGAGCCGAACGGTCACATCTTTCTCCATCCGGATCTGACAGACCGTGATACCGTGATGATACCGGTGCCCTCGGTCGACGAAGCGATCTGCACCGCCTGCGGTGAGTGCAGCCGGATCTGCCGGTTCAAGGCGATTGCGCTGATCATGGACAAGGTGCTCACATTCCCGGAGCTCTGCCACGGGTGCGGGGGATGCACGCTCGCGTGCCCGGTCGGAGCGATCAAGGAGGCACCGCGTGGCGTGGGCGTTGTCGAGACCGGATTCGCATCCATGTCGCCGCGGGAGAGTGATCCCCGCATTCATTTCGTGCACGGCATCCTCAATGTCAGCGAGGCGATGCCGGTGCCGGTGATACGCGCCGTGAAAAAGCGCGTGCCGGATACATCCCTTGTCTTTATGGACGCGCCGCCGGGCACCTCGTGCGCCATGGTGGAATCGGTCCGGGACGCGGATTTCGTTCTGCTGGTCACCGAGCCGACGCCATTCGGCCTGAATGATCTCGCGATCGCGGTCGATACGATGCGGGAGCTGGGTCTTCCCGCCGGCGTCGTGGTGAACCGGCACGGCGCGGGGGATGACCGGGTACGATTGTATTGCCGCGAGGAGGGTATCGATATCCTCGCCGAGATTCCGGATGACCGGCGGGTGGCCGAGGTTTACTCCCGCGGCGGGATCGTCGCCCGGGAGCTGCCCGAATTCGGGCGGCGCTGCGAGAAACTCCTCGATGCGCTGCATGCGGCGGTTCCCGTGAAGGTGTGAGCCGGTGCGGGAGGTTTATTTGAAAGAGATTGTCGTTATAAGCGGAAAGGGAGGCACGGGGAAAACGAGTCTCCTCGCATCGTTCGCCGCGCTGGCCGAGCGTGCCGTGACGGCCGATTGCGATGTCGACGCGGCCGACCTTCATCTCGTCCTCGCTCCCTCGATCGAGCGGGCGACGGAGTTCAGCGGCGGTAAGCTGGCGCGCATCGATCCGGAGCGGTGCACGGCATGCGGCGTGTGCGAGGAGCACTGCCGCTACGGCGCGATCCATCGCCGCGGGGCCGTGCAGGCGTCGAGCGAATCAGTGCCGCCTGAGCACTATGTATACGCCGTCGACGGCTTCGCCTGCGATGGATGCGGTGTGTGCGAGTATGTCTGCCCCGCCGGGGCGGTCATCTTCGCCGATGAAGTGAACGGGGAATGGTTTGTCTCACGCACCCGCTTCGGTCCGATGGTGCACGCCAGGCTCAGGCCGGGCGCCGAGAACTCGGGCAAGCTGGTCACCGTCGTCCGCAACGAGGCGCGGCGCATTGCCGAGGAGCAGGGGTACGATCTGTTGCTGATCGACGGTTCGCCCGGGATCGGCTGCCCCGTGATCGCTTCTCTCACCGGCGCGGACCTCGTGCTCGTGGTCACGGAGCCGACCGGATCGGGCATCCACGACCTCGAGCGGGTGATCGAGCTCACGCGCCACTTCGACATTCCGGCGGTCGTCGCCGTCAACAAGGCTGATATAAACGAAGAGATGGCGAATGCCATTTCGGAATATGCGAAAAACGAAGGTATCACGATGGCAGGGGAAATCCGGTACGACACGGACGTGACGCGCGCCCAGATGGAGGGACGGAGCGTCGTCGAGATCTCCGACGGCCCCGCCGCGACCGATATCCGTGCGATCTGGGGCCGGGTGCATGGCTCGATACGGGAAAAGATTGAACAGAAACAGGAGGAAGCATGAGCACGATGCCGCAGGATGAGAAGGTCAACGGGCGGATGGCAAGCGTCAAGCACAAGGTTCTCGTGCTGAGCGGCAAGGGCGGAGTGGGAAAGAGCACCGTCGCGGTGAACATCGCCGTCGCCCTCGCGGCGGCCGGCAAGAAGGTGGGGCTGCTCGATGTCGATATACACGGGCCGAGCGTACCGAACCTGCTCGGTGTGGCGGGGATGCCGCTCCACGGCACCGAGGAGGCGGTACATCCCCTCGAGATCGGGGAGAACCTGAGGATCATGTCGATCGGGTTCCTTCTGCGCAACCGAGATGACGCGGTGATCTGGCGCGGTCCGATGAAATTCAACGTCATCAAACAATTCCTCGGCGATGTCGAGTGGGGTGAGCTCGACTTTCTCGTCATCGATTCCCCGCCGGGGACGGGGGACGAACCGCTGTCGGTCGCGCAGCTCGTCACGAATCCGGACGGCGCCGTGATCGTCACCACTCCCCAGGACCTGGCCCTGATCGATGTGCGCAAGTGCATCACCTTCTGCAGGCAGCTCTCGCTGCCCGTGCTCGGCGTCGTGGAGAATATGAGCGGCTTCGTGTGCCCCAAGTGCGGCGAGCGGACCGATATCTTCAAGGCGGGCGGCGGCGAGGAGATGGCGCGGGATATGGGTGTACCGTTCCTCGGGCGCATTCCGATCGATCCCGGGATCGTCTCGGCGAGTGATGAGGGGCGGCCGTACGTCATGAGATTCCCGCATACCGACTCGGGCAAGGTATTCGCCGCGATAGCCGCACCGATCCTCGCGCTCGACACGGCGGCGCGGAAGGCTGTGAGTGAGGAGGCGAGTAAGGCTGCGAGTGATGAGGCGCGCACGGCGGCCGGCGGGGAGGCTGCGCCGCGGGAGAAAGAATCAACGAAAACGAAACAATCCACGAAAAAGAAAGGCTCAACAATGAAGATCGCAATGCCCGTGGCCGAAGGCGCGCTCAGCATGCATTTCGGCCATGCCGCCGAATTCGCCCTGATAGAGGTCGATCGGGAGAAGAGGGAGATCCTCGGCAGCGAGATGCTCGCGGCGCCGCCACACGAGCCCGGGCGGCTTCCCGCCTGGCTGCACGATAAGGGAGCGAATCTCATTATCACGGGCGGCATGGGGCGCCGCGCGCAGTCCCTCTTTCAGGACAACGGGATAGAGGTTATCATCGGTGCGTCGTCAGAGGCGCCCGGGAAGGTCGCCCGGGCGTACCTCGATGGAAACCTCGTGACCGGTTCGAACATCTGCGATCATTAGCGCCGGCGGCGCGGATTCGTTTCTGATGCGGGTGATGAGTTTCGCATCCACACCGGCGCCGGATAAGCGGAGTTTTTCCGGTATGGCGAAGAGCCGCATGATTGTCTATAATTGAAACATTGAGTCATAGCCGCGAAAGGAGCATAGGGCATGGAGGATGTACGGGACCGACACCAGGAAACACAGTGTATACACGCCAGCTACGTACATGATGAAAAGGGCTCGGTCGTTTCGCCGATCTACCAGACGTCCACGTTTTCGTTCAAGAACGCCGATCACGGGGCGGACCTGTTCGCCGGCAGGGGGAAGGGGTATATCTACACCCGCATGGCGAATCCCACGATCGAGGGATGCGAGAATGCCGTCGCCGTCCTCGAGGGGGGATACCGCGGGCTGGGGTGCGGATCGGGCATGGCCGCCATTCACACGACATTCGCCGCGCTCCTCAAGGCGGGCGAACACGTGATTTGCAGCGACTCGGTGTACGGTCCGACCAACACACTGCTCGCAACCGTGATGCCCCGGTTCAATATCGAGACGACATTCGTCGACACATCGGATCTCGACGCGGTGAAGAGTGCGCTGAAACCGGAGACGAAGGTCATCTTTATCGAAACGCCGGGCAACCCGACCCTGGTCGTGAGCGACATGAGGGCGATCGCCGATATCGCACACGCCCATGGCGCGCGGCTCGTCGTCGACAATACATTCATGAGCCCGATCCTCCAGCAGCCGTTTGCCCATGGTGCTGATGTCGTCGTCCATTCGATGACGAAATTCCTCAACGGCCACGCCGACGTGGTAGCCGGCATGATCGTGGTGAAGAACGCGGAGGACTTCAAACATTTCCGAAAAGTTCTGAACCAGATCGGCGGCGTGATCGATCCCTTCAACGCGTTTCTCGTCTCCCGCGGGATCAAGACCCTCGCGCTGCGCATGGAACGTCACTGCCGGAACGCAGAAAGAATAGTCGAGTTTCTCGGCGGGCATCCGAAGATCGACGAGATCTACTTCCCGTGGCTCCCCTCGCACCCGCAGCACGAGATCGCCAAGCGCCAGATGAAGGGGCCGGGCGGCATGATCAGCTTCGAGCTCGAAGGGGGAATCGAGGCGGGCAAGAAACTGATGAACTCGGTGAAGCTCCACACGCTTGCCGTGAGCC
>CBFCXB010000280.1:0-4436 GCA_965601905.1 uncultured bacterium
GTGTTCATGTACGCTTCGTTGTCGTAGCAGCAGTATATGATGTCGTCGTTCCGCTCCGCCGCGCCGGATAGGGACTGTATGCCGATATCGAACGTACCGCCATCTCCTGCCCACGCCAAGACGACGGTCTCGGTATCACCCCGCATTTCGAGACCCGCCTTGAGTCCCGCCGCCGTCACCGCGCCCGTTTCGAACGCGGTATGCAAGATCGGTAACTTTATTGCCGAATGGGGATAGGGTCCATCGATCACCGACCAGCAGCACGCCGGTATGACGAGCGCCGTCTTGGGTCCCATCCCTTTCAGAGCGAAGCGCATCGCCTGCGTCGCCCCGCATCCCTGGCAGGCCAGATGCCCCGATGTCATGTACTCGTCGGTTGGAATAACGGCCGGTCTCATATCTTCACTCCTATCCAGTTGATGTCCCGCTCGGGATTCTTGTCGCGTATGGCCTTGTCGGCGATCTCCCGGATCACCGCGGGTGTTATATCGCGCCCCCCGAGCCCCGCGATATAACCGACGATCGGGACATCGGTCCTTCCGTAGAGGGCGCTCTTGATCTCCTGGTAAAAGATCCCGTGGTGCCCGAACGAAATATTACGATCGATCACGGCCACCTTCTTGGCACGCGAGAGCACCTCGAATATCTCATCGAACGGGAAGGGGCGCAGCACCCGCACCTTGAGCGATCCGATCTTGACTCCCTCCTCCCGCATCTCGTCGATGACGGCCCTTGCGGTCGAAGCCACCGTGCCCGAGGTGACCAGTATCACCTCGGCATCGTCGCACCGGTACGGGTGAACGAGGCCGTATCCCCGGCCGAAATGTTTCTCGAACTCCTTGTCGACGCGTTTTATCACCCCGAGAGATTCCTCCATCGATTTCTGGATCATGTAGCGGAGCTCCATGTAACTGTCGGGTCCGGCGAGGTTGCCGAAGGAATTGGATGTGCCCGAGTCGATCTTGATCTTAGCTTCGTACGGCGGCAGGAACGCGCGGACCAGCCCGGCCTCAAGAATATCCACGATCTCGAAGGTATGCGAGAGAAAGAATGCGTCGAATACGAGCATCACGGGCAGCATGACCGTTTCGGCTATCTTGAATGCCTGGACGACGGTGTCCTGCGTTTCCTGGTTGCTCTCGCAGTAGATCTGGAGCCAACCGACATCACGCTGCGAGAGGCTGTCGTTCTGGTCGGTCCAGATACTCCAGGGTGGACCGACCGCGCGGTTGATATTGGCGAGAACGATCGGGAGGCGGGCCCCGACCGCCCAGTGCAGCATCTCGTGCATCAGGAGCAATCCCTGCGACGAGGTGGCCGTGAAGGCGCGCGAGCCCGCCGCCGAGGCGCCAACACAGGCCGCGAGCGCGCTGTGCTCCGATTCAACCTTGATAAACCTCGCGTCTATCTCGCCGCTGGCGCACATCTCGGAGAGGAGCTCGACCACTTGTGTCTGGGGAGTGATCGGGTAGGCTGAGATGACCCTCGCCTCGGCCGCCCGGACGCCGTAACTGATCGCATGATTTCCCATTGTAACCTTTTTCATTTTCCCTCCTCCCGGGTCGAAATGCAGCTGCGTGGACATTCGGTGACGCAGACGAGGCAACCCTTGCAGTAATCGTAATTGATCTCGTACTCGTCGTCCTTGCGGATGATCGAAACGTCAGGGCAAAACACCCAGCAGTTATCGCAAAAGTTGCAGACGCCGCAGGAAAAGCATCGATCAGCCTCGCGATATAATAGCTCGCCGTCGAATCCCGCGTAGATTTCCTGGAATCCCCGCACCGCCTCCCCTGCCGGTATGCGCGGCAGGAGTGTCCGTTTGGTACGGTTGAAATAGACGGTATTGATATCCTCGATACCGACGATCGCGCGCTCTTCCACCGGCGGCTCGGAAGCGCCGGTGAAGATATGCGTGATCCGTCCGGCCGCCTCCCTTCCCGCCGCGATCGCCTCGACGACGCTCGCGGCCCCGGTGACGGCGTCGCCACCGGCGAAAACCTTCGGATGGCTCGTCTCCCCGCGCGTTCCTTTCGTCCCTACAAGGTCCCCCTCGCAGTCGACACAATCCGCGAACGGATCGACATCGGCCCGCTCGCCGATCGCCGTGAAGAGGGTGTCGACATCCATTGCAAAGGTTTTGCCCTCGACCGGTACGGGGCGGCGCCTGCCGGACTCGTCCGGCTCGCCGAGTTCCATTTCCTGGAATATTACTTTTGAAAGGTTCGAACCGTCTCGAATGATCTCCTTGGGAGAGGCAAGATAGCGGAACTGCACCCCCTCACGCTCGGCCTCCTCGACCTCGTCGGCGATCGCCGGCATCTCGTTCATCGTCCGGCGGTACACCACGGTGACCTCGCTCCCGGCGCGACGCGCGCAGCGGGCCACATCCATCGCCGTGTTGCCGCCGCCCACGACGACCACGTGCTTTCCGGGTTCGGTCCGCTCACCGCCGTTGACGCGGCGAAGGAATTCGAGCCCCGGCGCCACACCGTCACATTCCTCTCCCTCTATCCCGAGTGCACGGCTTCGCGCGAGACCGATTCCGAGGAAAACCGCATCATACTCATCCAGCAGTTTCTGCATATCTATATTCCGACCGACGGCCGTATTGGCCTTCACCGTGATCGGTCCCGACTTGAGGATCGCACGCACCACCTTGTCGATGATCTCGTTGGGAAGGCGGTATTCGGGAATCCCCCAGCGAAGAACCCCGCCGAGCGCCTTTTCCGACTCGAACAGGGTCACGGGATATCCCCTCCGTGCGAGGAAGAATGCGCACGAGAGCCCGGCGGGACCTCCACCCACAACGGCAACCTTCTTCTTCTGCGACGCTTCGACACGCGTCATCCAGCCGGCATTCTCGAGCCCCATATCACCCAGCGCCCGTTCGACGGCCGGTATGTTGATAGCCTGATCGAAATCCTTGCGCGTGCACTTCTCCATGCATGGATGAAAGCATACGCGCCCCGTCACTGCCGGCATCGGATTGGTCTCGATGATGGTGCGCCACGCCTCCTCGTACCGCTCCTCCGTCACGAGAAAGATATACCGCTGGATATCTTCGCCCGCGGGGCATCCAACCTTGCACGGGGAGATTTTGAAATCGTAATACGGCCTGATGTTCCGCCAAGAACCGGTGAGGTTCCAGGTCATATCATCCACCGTCATGGCGTTTATCGGCATTTCCTTGTAGCTCTTAAAAACAATCTTCTCACCCATGAATGCTCTCGGCCTCCTCCTTATATTGCGTCGACGTTGCGTGTCCTGATGAATCCCGATTGCACGATGAATCGAGGACAGGCGCGTTTACTATAACACATGTACACCGTTAAAGGCCTCTTCGGCCGCCTTCTTGTTGTTTTCCTTCTTGAGGGGTACGAACTCCTCCACTGCCTCGGTGACCGCCTTGAGTCCCACGAGCTTCGTCGCGCCGGCGAAGGCGCCGAGGATGGCCGTGTTGACGATCGGCGCGGCGCGCGATCCGAGGCCGTATTTCAGCGCGATCGCGTTGGCATCGACCGTCGCGATGCGGTACTTTCTGGCGAGATCGGGATCCTCCACCGCCTGGTTGGTATTGATCACGATCCAGCCCCCCTCCTTGAGGCCTACCGTTATATTGACGGTCCGTATCAGCACGGGATCGAGCACGATGAGATGATCGGGCTCGTAGATCTCGCACCGCTCCCGGATATCACCCTCCGAAACACGGGTAAATGCGACGACGGGAGCGCCGCGGCGCTCAACACCGAACGCCGGGAATGCCTGCACGTACTTGCCTTCATGGAAAAATGCGTCGGCGAGGATCTCCGATGCGATCACCGCACCCTGTCCTCCCCTGCCATGCGTTCGAATTTCAATCATAACTACCCCTCGTTGCGGGATGATCCCAGCATGAGATACATCGAATATCGTGGGACGCCTCGCCCTCCTGACCGGAGCGCAAGATCCCTTGGTAAGGCTACCCGTTCACGGGTGTGAGGGTCAAGTCCTTTTTGTTATCTCTTATAATTTATACTTTAGCAGTTGCGTGGACAAGTAATTAGACCGCCCCGGATCTCGTCATAAGCGAACAGGCTACAATGCAATGTATTATTTTACAATATATTACAAGATGTCAGAAAAATACGATAATAAAAATACGCCCAGGAGGACTCGAACCCCCAACCTTCTGGTCCGTAGCCAGACGCTCTATCCAATTGAGCTATGGGCGCTTAACCTTCTGTTTTATTATTACTTACTGGTTCTTCGTTGGGTCCGGCGACTTGGATCGGCCGCTCTTCCCGCTCCACCGTGTGTCCCACTTTCGGTTTCAGGTTCAACTCGACTCCACCGACGACCGAGGCGATAAGATTGTAGAGTAGAATCCATATCACGGCGGTTATCGTACCGAATACCGCGTACAGTATCGCAATGATCGGAATCATCACGCATCC
>CBFCXB010000281.1:0-4426 GCA_965601905.1 uncultured bacterium
CCCCCACCCGGGATATAATTTCGGCCGCGCCGATCACGGACCCGTCGAGAACGAAGGCGCGCAGATTATCTCCCACGACCCGTTCCTGTATCATGACGGGGCCGAGCCGCAATGTTTCCCGCGCACCGTCCGGAGAATCCGGAAGAATGAACTCTTCGGTGTAGCCATACCCGCCGGCCATCCCCTTGCGGATCCACCCTCCCGGGGGAGCACCGGGTGGATTCACCAGGGCCTCGGCATCCGATGTGGAAAACGTCACGGGAACCGGCAGGTCCTGCCGGGCGTAGGAGACCACTTCCCACGGTTTGAGGGAATGGAGATCGTGCGTGCGCGGCGGATTGATCACCGGGCAGCGGATCGCCAGGTGGGCGAGCAGGGAGTTCCAGGCCGCCAGGTGCCGGCGCGATGAGGCCAGGGTCCCCGCGCTCGCTTCCATATCCAACGTCCCGTCCTCCGCCCGCACCACGGGGCTTCGCAGGCCGAGATCGACCACGTAGAACGCCGTGATACCAGCGAGGTCCACACCACATGCGCTCTCTGTCTCCGGAGAAATGCGGATCGCCGGATCTTTCCGGCTGTCGAGGATCACGCCCTCGGCCGATCGTTCCTCGAGCCGGATCGAGAGCCGGATCAGCTCATCACGGTCCGGGGGGCCGATGAGACCAACACGAATCAACTATTACGCCCTCCTGAAGCGGGCCGGGACGCGGGCTCGGCACCGTCGGCCTGCGCCTTGTACCGAAGCCCGAGCAGTTGCTCGAGGTGGAACTTGTAGTGCTCGCATGCCCCCCGATCCCGCTCCGGATGCTCCATCGCTTGCAGGGGGCACCCGCCATGACACATCGGCAGAATATCACACGATCGGCATTCCCTCTTCTCCAGTGCGTCCCATCCGAGCCAACGATCCTCGTTGAACTTCTGGAACGGTTCCTGTTCGTCCAGTAGCGACCCGATCGATTTCTCAGGACTCATCGTCACCTCGTGCCAGCACTTGAAGATCGACCCATTGGGAGATATTACATACGCGTTCATCCGATCGGAGGTGCAGTAGGCACCGGGTATCCGGAACGGGTAGCGTGCGATGCGAAGCCCCCTGCCGAGCGCCTCGCGATAGATCTCTATTTCCATCTTTGCAAAGTCCGCGCTGGAGTAAAACATCTCATGGATGTTGCCGCATGTCCCGCCACCGGTAGTGACCTGAGCGAGATGCGGGCGCACCTTCCCCCCGAGCCCCTCCTTCTCGAGGATCTCCACCACCTCGAGCGCGGACATCGCGTTCCGCCGGTCGATATTGATCCTCACCTGGAACTCGGCCAAGTCCATCGTCTCGGTGACATTATCGATGATCCGGCGGAAGGTCCCCTGCCCCCCGGCAAGATGCCGGCGCTTGTCGTGAATATCAGGCGGTCCGTCCAATGTCACCTGCACGAGATCAACACCCATACGGGCGAGGGCTTCCATCTTGGGCCTATCGAGCAGGAATCCGTTGGTGACGAGGTGCGCGCTGTATTTCATCCCGCACTCACCGGCCAGCCTGTTGAAAGCCTCCGAGAGCCTTTCCACCACCGCGTAGGCGCCGGGGAGCAGCGGCTCCCCTCCATACCAGGTGACATGAAGCTCATCGACCATGCGTACGCGTTGTTCGACCCACCGAACGAGTGCCTCTTCTACGGCCCTCGGCATCGTGATCTTGAGATGCTCCTCGTAGCAGTAATCGCAGCGGAAGTTGCAGTTGAGCGTTGGTGCAATGGTAAGATACAGGTACTCCCGGCTGAATCGATCACGGAGGATATCCGCCTTGAGGGTGGCCAATTCATCCATTTCATCATCAATGAGAAAATGGGCTTCCACCATCGACTCGCGCATCTCGAGCTTCTCCGGTGTGTCGCAGGGAACGCCGTCGGGATCGGCACACATGGCCCGAAAAAAGGGTAGTTGCGAGGGCTCGATCTCGGCCAGTGCGGTGGACCAGCCGTTGAAGGCGAGCCAGGCGCCGTCGGAGGTCTTGAACAGCCGGTTGTAGCGCGACGCTTTCATGAGCAGCTCCTTTTCTATTTCGAGGCCGCGGAGGTCAGGTGATCGGCCAGGGCCGCGGCGAGACGCCCGTCCAGGAACCGGTTCCATGAGGCGAGATCGGGCCCGGCCTCGCACAGCAAAATTGAATGTGGAGATACGCCGGTACGGATGGACACCGCGGCAAAGTCGAGCCCGAGGACCGCGGCCGCCCGGATCGCCAGATCCGCCGCTTCGGGAATGGAGTGCGGGTCGTCGAGAGGTTCCGGCCGATCTTCTCCGGTAGCGGTACCACATTCTTCCCGTTCTTTTCCTGCGGCGCTCCCGTCACGCCTGCGCTGCTCCCCGGCATTGTCCATCCCCATGGCTTCAGCCCACGCTCCACCGCTGTCATAACGGAGCGCCCCGACCGGCATTCTCCCCACCACGATGAACGTCACAACCTCACCGGGGAACGGCTCGAGGACGAGGGCCGGTTCGCCTGCCGGCGGACGCCGCGGCGAGTGCCACCGATCACGCCCACAGGCATCGAGAACGAACCCGGCGCCGGATCGATCCCGGGACGGAGCCGGCTCGAGGCTCCATGGATGGATTCGGATTCCGTCCCGGGCGAGACGGTCGAGGGCGATCGAGGGAGCGACGGCGAGATGAGCGGCAGCCGGTGGATTGATAACGGGCCGGACCTCCGCGGCCGCCAGGAGGGCGGACACGACGAGCGAACTCGCCTCCCTCTGGAAAACGACCCACTGCTCATGGGTGAATTCCAAATGAAAAGGTTCGGTCGGAAGCTGCATCTGGGGCCAGGGGAAAACCGGCTTTTCCACGAAGATTGCTCCCCCTTGCAGGAGATCGACGCCCTCCCAAACGACGGCCCCTGGAGCAACCGTCACCGGCCTGCCCTCCAAGGGGGCATCCAGAGATAGGGTGTAATACGCAGCGGCAGTGCTATCGAGGCACGCGGCCACTTCACCCGCCAGCGGGGATCCGGCCATTCCAATGAGAACGATTGGTTTCTCCATCGAGGTCTCACTCACTCGCCCATGAGCCGCAGTACACAACCGCAACACCGCTTCGGGCCACTCAAGATTCAAGTTTTTTATTAAATATCCGTTCGAACGCCGAACATTAGATACATATTGACATTTTGATATTTGCCGTGTAAAGTGATTTCTTGATGTGGAGAGCGGTCTCCGATTGGCTACTTGAATGCATCCAAGTTTAATGACAACAAGACAAGCGGGGATCCGTGTTAACAGCCGGACCACGAGTCGAAAGGAAGGAGGAAGAGCATGAAGTTCATCGTCAAGCCCAAGAAGGATGACAAGCACGGCAAGAAAATTACGCTGTGCGCCAAGTGCTCGGAGAATCCACGCTTCTGCGACTGGTTCTAAGTTTTTCGCCGGGAGTTTGAACGGGCATTCCTGATATGCCCCGATCAATGGATCTCGCCTGATGGCGCGGCCGCAGCACGGGTCGCGCCACCAGGCGCGATTGGGATTCTTGTATACCACCGCCCCATGAATCGGGAGGAGAACAATGAAGTTCATCGTTAAGCCGCAGAAGAACGAAATAAAGCGCGGGAAAGTTCATACACGGTGCTGTCTCTGCTCGGAGAATCCACGCTTCTGCTGGTAGGAATTTCCGCGGCCGTACGGCCCGGGATTCGTAATACGCTCGAATAAATGAAGATCGTCCGGCGGCGCGGACGTGAGAAAGCACGCGGCCGGGCGAAATAGGGAAGATATATTATTTTTTTGTAACACAATTTCACCTAACGCTCCCCCAGGCCTATGCACCGTCGATTGCCACTTTTCCGTCCCGTTCTCACACTCGGCGCAACGCTTCTCATTGCCGTCATCGCCCTTCTCCTGTTCGTTCGAATCGACCGTGTTGTTGTCGCCCGTGGACATCTCGCCGGTGGAACCATCGCGGTATACGCGCCCTGGGGAGGGCGCGTGGAGAAGGTCCTCGTTACACCCGGTGACCGTATCGAAGCCGGCCGACCATTGGTCGAAATGGAATCCGCCCCACTCCAGGCCGAAGATGCACGGATCCAGGCCCGTGTCGAGAACCTGACGGACCGTATCGAGAACCTGCGTGCTGAGAAGGACCGACTCATCTCGGAGGTGCATCCCGCGGAGGTCATACAGTCCGCGCGCGATCTCGAACGGGCCAACCTGGAGCTCAACAGCGCCGATGCGCACTTCAATCTGACGAAGCAGCTCTGGAACATGGGAATGACGACAAAGTTCGCACTCCAGGAGGCCGAGCTGGCGCTCGAGCTGGCCAAAGTGGCTCTGACCGAGACCAAGCAGGCGGTACCGATACTCGGATCGAAGCAACGGGCCGAGATCGAACGGATGGCCGGAGAGATTCGAAATCTCGAAGGGCAGATAGTCGAGGAGCGGGCGAT
>CBFCXB010000282.1:0-4408 GCA_965601905.1 uncultured bacterium
GAATCCTTTCAATCCGCTGACGACGGTGTCGTTCTCCGTGGCGAAACGGGGGCGGGTCGCGATACGGATCTATGACGTCTCCGGGCGATTGGTGCGCACCCTTACGGATGCGATCTACGAACGGGGTCCTCATACCGTGACGTGGGACGGCGTGAATGAGAATGGACGCCGTGTCGCTTCGGGGGTCTACCTCTATTGCATGGAAACCGGCGCCGTGAAGCGCATGAAGAAGATGGTGCTTATCAGGTGAGGGCGCCTCGATGCGCAATCGCTTCATTCTATTGCCCAAAAGAGGCGGCCCGCGCCTACCGGTTCCTCTCCAGTGCCCGGAGGGCCCTTCCGGCCGATTCATTCGTAGGATCAAGGACCAGGGCCCTGCGGAAGGAATCGATGCCGCGAAGCGTATCCCCTTCCTGGACATGCAGGATTCCCAGCGTCACATGGATATCGCCCGTCTCGACACCGAGGGCGATCGCCTCTTCCAAGATTGCGAGCGCCGCCTTCCCGTTGCCCTGCTTTATGAAGTTCCTTCCCCTCTGGACGAGATAGGCATTCAGGGCGTCCCCGGCGAAATAGAGCGTCTGTGGATCACCCGGAGTGATCCGCAGTTGCTTTATGAATTCCTCTAGCGCCTGCATCCGTATCCCCTTCTCGAAATAGAGCCGCGCGGTGACCGCGTGGATCCGTGCGGTGAAGAGTTCATCGAGATCGGGCGTTGAAACACTGTCCGCCGCAGCCCCGAAGATCGTTCGGTGGGGAAGGGATCGGGCTATCCCTATCAGATTCTCCATATTCTCGGTCCACGTATCGGATCCGAAGAATCTCGATTCGGCGTATTCGAGAATGGGATGGTCGTCCGTGTTGATATCGTCTCCCGTCTTTATCAGGGACCGGACCTGTTCCTCGCCCAGGAGCAAGCGGCCCAGAAATCCCGGCGCACCGTCGATTCTGTTTTTCATGAGATCCTCACGCACGGCGCACCGTCCGATTCTCCGCTCGATCTCGGCGGCACCAACCGTGTACGGACCTTTCGAGCCGACGAGAACACCGTGGTACGAGGCCAGCCACACGGTCGTGCGGGGGAATACCGAGTTGAAGGTCCTCAGGAGAATGCCGAAATCGTACAGGCTGAGCTGATGGAGCGGAAGGTACTATACGATTATGCCGCCTTCGTTGAGCTTGCGCCTGCACTCGACGTAGCACTCCCTCGTGTACAACGCCGGACTCCCGAATGCGGGATGGATGGGATCGCAGGAAATGATATCGTACGTCCGGTCGGTTCCGAACAGGAAGCTCCTCCCATCATCGATCACGATATTCAAACGTGGATCCGAAAGTATGTCGCCGTTCAGGTCCTTGAAAAACTGCGCGGCCTTAAGAATCTCCGGCACGATCTCCACGCAGTCGATCCTCTCCACGGGATGCTTTGCGATCGAGGCGGTCGTCTTCCCCATACCGAACCCGATGACGAGGACGTTCCGGGGATCCCTGCTGAGCACCGCGGGGATATGGCCGAGAAGGGCGACCGTCTCGAGGCTCTCGAAGTTGGTATCGATCGCAAGGATGCCGTCCGTATAGAGCTTGCGGGTTTGCGTATCCTCGTTACGCAGGAGATACACCGAAGCACTCGCTCCCTCTTCCAGGTACGGCACGGTGATAAGCTCGTCCGGCCGCTTGAGCTTGCCGACGAAGACGGTCTTCGGATTTGCGGCGATAGAGAGCGCCACGATCAGGATGCCGGCACCGGCGATGCCGTAGCGCATCCTCCGTTTGGAGCGCGAGAGACACAGGACTCCGGCGCATAGATTGAGACACACGATCAAGACCAGGCCCCAGTACGTCCCCAGAGCGGGGATGATGACGAACCCGGCCGAGAACGAGCCGATGACCGCTGCCATCGTATTGACGGCATACATGTCTCCGACCCGCCGTCCGAGACGCTTCAGTCCGAGCCTCCTGAACTTCATGACCAGGGGAAAGGTCGCCCCCGAGAGGCTCGCGGCGCCGAGTATGATCATGAACGAAACGCCGAATCTCGTAAGCGTGTACCGCCCCACCCCAATCCCCTCAAAACCTTGTACAGCCCGTTCAGAATCGAGAGCGAGTTGAAGAGGAGCGGAATCGTCCAGATGGCGGCGATTCCAAGAACGGCCTGGATCACCCCGATAACGAAAGCTCCATTCCTGATGCGGTCGGCGTACCGCGAGACGACAAGACTGCCGGGCGCGATCCCGGCGAGGAAGGAGACGAGTATTATCGTGAATGCATACACGGTATTGCTGAAAACGAGCTTAAGCAATCTCGTATAGTCCGAAGTTCCCACTAGAAACTTGTCATTTCTTTACCTAATCGGTTCAATAACAACAGGATATCTCTTTGTGTGCTTTCATATAGTACCCATGTAATAGGTTATTCTGTGTCGCAAGTAAATACTTTATATCGAACCAGTGAACTTCGGTATAGACGACCTGGTGCGACATCGAGGTGAATCCCGAGATTGCGGCCACGACAAGAAGCAGCGATCCCGGAACCGCCGTCCCCGGACGTTCCTTTCCCCCACCTTCCGTTCCTCGTCTCCCGGTGCACGGTTCCTTTCCGGCAGGAGCGGGCACACTCCCGGAAAAACGCCGATATACAAGGATCGCCGTTACCGCCACCGCGCAATTCACGGCAAAGGCGGTGAACGTGCTCCGCATGACACCCACGGCGGGAAGCAGGAAGAATCCGACGCAGAGGGCCCCGAACATCGCACCGAGCGTATTCACCGCGTAGAGACGGCCGACATAGAGCCCGAATACCCCTTCCCTCCTGACGAGCCCCTTCGAAAGAACCGGCAGCGTTCCGCCCATCAGTATCGTCGGCACAACGAGGATGAGGAGACCGCAGAGTGCGATGCCGAGCTCCAGGAAGGCGAAGAGCACGACGGGATTCCTGTCGGTCCTGTCGACATACCTACCGATCCAATAGCTGCCGATCGCCAGGCCGGCCATATAGGAGCTCAGGACCGTGCTGACGGCGAAGGCCGTCCCGCCTAATATCAGGACGAGCTCTTTGGCCCAGATGACCTCGTAAATCCCGCCTGCAAATCCCGAAAGGAAGAAGATCGGAAGGATGGACGGAATAATAATCACGTATTTCCCGCTTTTTATCAACAAGACTCCTTATTTTACGTCCCTGAAGGTCGAATATATCAAGTGAAACGCGGCATTTTTCCGGAATATAATAGCAAATTGTGGTCGGTGGGCGGTTGTGTTGTCAAATCCGCATCTTGTCCGGGATCACAACGCCCTTCGGCACCACGATGATGCCGTCGCGGATGTAGTAAAGCCCGCCGGGATGATCGTACTTTCGGAGACGCCTGGCATTCTCCAGGACGACACCGGCGCCGATCCGTACGTTCTTGTCTATGATCGCCTTGCGGATCACGCACCGCGGGCCGATCCCGACGGCGGGCATCCGCCGCCCGCACTGCTCGAAATGCTCGTAGTAATCCGAGCCCAGGACGAGGGAATCCTCGATCACCGTCCCCCTGCCGATCCGCGCACGCAATCCGATCACGGAACGCCGTATCGTGGCGTTGTCGATGATCGCGCCGCCGCTCAGGATCGCGCGCGTGATCTCGCCCCTGTTCACCTTGGAGCCGGGAAGGAACCGCGGGTGGGTGTAGAGCGGGAAATTGGCATCGAAGATATTGAACTTCGGCATCGGCGCGACGAGATCCATGTGCGCCCGGTAGAACGAGCTGATCGTCCCGATATCCTCCCAGTACCCGTCATAGACGTACGCCTTGACCTTGAGCCGCGAGAGGGCCTCCGGGATGAGCTGCTTCGCGAAGTCGATCACGTCCGGGTCCGCCCCGAGCGCCTGCGCGAGGACATCGAACTTGAAGAGGTAAATCCCCATCGATCCGAGATACGGCCGCCGCCGCGCCTCGGAGGCGGTGAGCCCCAGGGCCCGGGTATCGGTCCGCATCTCCCTGAGGGAGGCGCCCTTCTTCGGCTTCTCCCGGAATTCGGTGATCGTGCCGTCCGCAGCGGCTTTCAGGATGCCGAGCTCGTGGGCGCGCGAGACGGGGACCGGCTTGACGGCGATCGTGAGATCCGCGTCCGACCCGCGGTGGTGCGCGATGAACGTGCGGAAATCCATCCGGTACAGATGATCGCCGGAGAGGATCAACACGTCCCGGCAGGGATGATCGCCGAGATGGGGGAGGACCTGCCGCACGGCGTCGGCCGTCCCCTGGAACCAGTCGGAGGAGACGGGTGTCTGCTCCGCCGCGAGGATCTCGACGAAACCATCGCTGAAGGCGTCGAACCGGTAGGTTCGCGTGACATGCTGGTTGAGCGAGGCCGAGTTGAACTGGGTAAGGATGAAGATGCGCGTGATATCGGAATTGATGCAGTTACTC
>CBFCXB010000283.1:0-4402 GCA_965601905.1 uncultured bacterium
AGAATGAAATGGCTCCAGCTTGGTGGACATTGGGCGTACAACGGGGAGGTCCACTTGATATGGAATTTACAACTCATATCGACAAAGAGGCCAATCTCAGAATAAACACGGTGATCGGTTCAATCACGAAAGAGCGACTGTTCGAGAAACTGAATGAAATCTACTTGGTGCCCGATTTCGACCCCGACATGAATGTTCTGTGGGATCTCAGGGAAGCCGATCTCTCGTCTTTCCAATCCCCCGACCTCCAGCACCTCAGGGACTTCGTCAAAAATCATTGGGGAACGGGGGGTAAGAGCAAGGCGGCGCTCGTCGTATCACGCGATCTCGATTTCGGGCTTTCCAGAATGTACGAGTTCTTCATAGAAGATAAGACTTCGAATGATGTCCACGTATTCCGCAATCTTGACGAAGCGCTGGAATGGGTTTCCTCTTGAGATGTAGCGCCTCCGGCCGGTCCCTGTATGGATACTGTCAGGTAGTATGCGGCTTCATTCCGAGAATCGATCATCGGGACAAACTTCGGGATTGAATTGCGACCCGGCGGGACGTGACGGTAATGTGTAGAGATGTCATTGCCTTTCTGAGTCTTCTCGCGCTTTCCCTGCTAGGCTATGCCGCTGTCCCGCAGTCATATTTTGTATCCGACGATTTCACGCTCGTCGGCCGTGTCGCCGCCGAGGGTATGTTCTCCACATGAGCAAAATCCCACGGCGGCTTTCTTCGGCCGGTCACGGCGCTGTCGTACTTGATCGATTTCAACATCTGGCGCTTCAATCAACTCGGCTTCCATCTCACGAACGTGCTGTTCCATGACGTCAATTCGCTCGAGGAGGTTTTCGACGCACGGGTGATCGAAAACTTCATTCACCTGTCACTCCCGGCCTCCCTGCGATTCCATGAAGTGCACGATCACGGGCTCGAGGTCATGCGGGAGGGAAACAGGCTCGTCGTAAATGACTTGAATGCCACGCTGCCGAAAAATACATCTCTTGTCGGCTTTCAGGGAGGGCACGAAAGGCCGATGTTTCGTGCAATCGTATGGAACGCTGAGGCGGGGGGCGCGGCGGGCCCACCGCCTGCGGTGACTCATGACAGCCTGGATCTCATAATTGAGTGACGGGGAGGGTCACTCACTCACCTCTGGTACACACACGGCTTACGCCGCGTCGTTGTGCGCGGTGTTGGTTCGCGTTCGGTTGGGACTCCGCTGAACCGCATCGGCTCCCCTCCCCGTCTCTGCGCATCCACCTAGTTTGCTGGAGGAATGCGTTCAATCCGATTGCACCACTCCGCTACCCTTCATCGATCTGCCGAGCATCATATATCCGATAATGAGGCTGGCGGTACATGCCAGTACGATACCGGGATGCGGCAGCTCTTTACCGTCCGCAAGGGCCAGCAGCGGGGGGACGAGCATCAGCTCGCACCCGAAAACGGCCAGGGCCGGTTTCGTGATCTCGGCGAGGCGCCTCACGATCGTCAGTATGATCACCAGCAGAACCTGCGAGAGCAGGATCGCCGCTATTGACATGCCGTATCCTCCTACCAGCCGCGTTCTTCAAATGCCGCATTCGCCGCGACCGATGCCATACCGCCGAAGTATCCGATAGCGAACGGATTGCCGGCAAACGCGAACCCTGCGGCCCAGCCGGCGAGGCCGTCGCACGCCCCGATGCCGATATATTTCAGCGCTTTTTTCCACCACCCCTTCACGTACGCGTAATCGGGACTGTCGGGATCGACGATACCGATCGGGATCGTTCCGTACCGTTCGTGCCACAGCGCGCACGAGTGCGTGACGAGATCGTTCGCCGCCGCAATCGTTTCCGATGTGCACTCCTCCGATGATAGAAACGTGGGGAATGAGGGGCCCGTTGCGATTCCACCGATACCGGCATGTTGCATGCGCTGGAGAACGAGCTTGAGTTGCGGCGCATATTCCGCGGGGATTACGCCCGCTTCGACAAACCGGTCGATGGCCTCCGGGGGTGATACCGCCGTCGGATCGAAGATATCCCAGATGCCGGCCTCACGCCATTTACGGCATGTATCGAGAAACTCGTTCATCAGTTGCTCGGTCGGTTCGTAGGAGTAACCGTTCTCCACGCAGACCCTCTGCGCCGAGCGAACATACAGCCTGATTTGTTCCTCCCTGCCGAGTTCGGCGCTACCGGCGCGTGCGTCCAGGTAGGCCGAAACGAATGCATTGTGTATCTCGCCGACACTCGCAACATCCCCTGCGTTGGTTCGCGCTGGCGTCACTCCGCGATCGGCACCGCACGAGACTAGAAGCACGGTGCAGAACACGCAGAGTAACGCGGCGATTCTTCCATAACGCATCTTCCACCTCCTCTACAGATGTTATCCCTTCCCAGGGATGTTTCCCATCGCGAGAATGAGGATAGGTATATACAAAATCGATTCCAGATGGCGGGTTCGGTGCCGATTTGTTTGAGGAGGCGAGTTGGAGAAGGGACGTTGGGTCTGTTATTTATTTAATATGCAATAAAATACGATACTGCGCGCATCGGAAGGTTTGAAATGTGGGGCGGTGATAAAATATCAGAAATCGGTGGATACTGATGAGAACAGGTGTATTAAAATCTATATCAAAGATTGTACTGAAAGTATAACTTGTTTAATTATATGTCTCTATAATCTGTTGCTCATAGATACAATTTGATACAGTATAATACATATCTCTCGCACCGTTTCACCCGAGCAGCTTCTCTATCATGCGCCGCTTTTGTGCCTTCAGCCCGATGCCGGTCTGGATCAGGCGGATTTTCCCTTCCCGGTCCAGAATGACGAATGTGGGGATTCCCCGTATTCCGTACTCGGGATCGAAGACCGAACGATTCGAGAATGCGCACGGCCATGTCATTTCGTGCTGCTCGATGAATGCGCCGGTCAACTCGATCTCCCGCTCGGGGCTCAGCTTGTTCTCGCGTGAGCCCTCCATCTCGCCCGTCTCGAGGTCCCGGTACATTCCCTGAAAGCTCGTGATACCGAGCACCGCCAGGCCGCGATCGCGGTATTCATTGTACAGCTCGCGCAACTCGGGAAACGCCATCACGCACGGCGTGCACCACGTAGCCCAGAAATCGAGTGTCGTCACCTTTCCCCGGAGGCCTTTCAGTTTCAGCGACGACTTCTCGTTGAAGACGTGCACGAAGGTGAAAACCGGCGCCTCCGTGCCGATCATGCCGAGCCGTAACACGAGGGAGGAGAGCGTCTCGATGTGCTGACTGTACTTTGTGGCGACGGGATCGTCCTCCTGCGTGAATGTGTCGCTGTACGCCGTTTTCATGACGTGGGCGCCGAGCGCGCCCACCATGTTCGACCGGTACCGTCTGAACAGCTCCTGGGCCTCGTCGATGCGATCGGCCTCCATCATGAGGGGCGTGAGCTCGTCGGCGAGGTAGTACGATGTGTAGGGAGCATCGAGCGGGAGAGATTCGAGCTCCTCCATGAGGACACGGATGGCGTCCTCCGGCCGGTTCATCTCGTTGTATCGACCGGCCAGGTCCTGGCAGGGACCGTAGAGATTGGCCTCGTACTCGGGCGAGTACGGAAACTGCCTGCGGTATCCCGCAAGCATCTCCTCGGCCTTCGTGAAATCGACCGCCTCTATATCCATCGTGATCAGTTCGCGGTATGCGTTACGGGCGGTTCCGTCGTCACCGCCGGCCAGCTTCTCGAGCACTGTTCGCGCCCGTTTCGTCTCGCCGCTCCAGTAGAGGACCTTGCCGTAATCGAGCATCCCATCCCTGTCGAGTTCCTTCCCCTGGAGCGATTCGATGTAACCCACCGCGATCTCGTTACGCTTCGCGTTGAATTCTTCCTGCGAGGTGATCTCGCCTCTCCTCGCGAATACCATCACGCTGTCGAATATCCTGTCGGCGATCTCCGCCGGGTGTAGTTTCGGAGTCTCTTGCTTTTCACCGCAGCCGGCCACTATGAGCACGGTGGTGAGGGCTGTCATAATGATGAGTGCGGGGAGCCGTTTCATGGTAACCTTCCTTGTGTGCATCGTTTCCGATCTTCGGTGGCGCGGACGCTCCGCGCCGCGCCACCGAATTACGGCTGCAGCGGACAGCATCTCGCTGCCGCTGAGCCGTAATTCCGCCGGGCGAATGTCGAATCTGTACCACTATACCGGATTTTGTGTTGAAGTAAAGCAGATTGCCCCCGGATAATGCCCCCGGATAGGGGTGCGCACGCTTTCAAAGTGATTGAAAGGACCGCGCCGGTTGGTTATCGTTGAGGTGTGGCCCCGTTGCAAAGGGGCCGTTGCAATTACGATTGAAAAGGGTGAATGGTTCGGAGAAGAAAGGAATGCGTGTATGGCAGGTTCGAGAAATCGTTTCATGAGATCGGCGGTCCCGCTCGCCGCGCT
>CBFCXB010000284.1:0-4344 GCA_965601905.1 uncultured bacterium
ACCTCTGGATTTTGTACATACACACCCCTTGATGGCACGGTGGATGATATCCTTCGTCAAAAACGGCACCTTCTCAAAATCCGCCGGGGATCGAATGTCCTCCGCATTGATATCGAGATCACGGAATAGGTTGCGATAGTACGGGACCTGCACGGTTATCTGACGGAGAAAATCCGTCAAGCGGCTCCATTGCATCTCCTCGATCTCACCGGGGGAAAGCCACTGGTTGCGCTCGAGCTCCCTCAGGAAGGTGAGAATGTTGTCCCCCCGAGTGGTGCGATACAGGGGATAGATGATGTTCCTGACAAACGAAGGGGAAAACGGCGGTATCATCATTCCTCCACTCCAATCCATCATGAGATACCGGTCAAGTAGTGACGAACGAGGTATTTTAACTTAAACAACCGCATTATCCAAATTGATTTTTTTTGACCCGCAAAGGCCGCGAGATTTGCGATGAAGAATCCCGGTTCGGTGTTCCATATCGCCGTTTTGCCCCGCCAGAGCCACGGCGCCACGCACCCGATGCGGTTGATCTCGCGGGGATCCTGCCCGAACACGTTCCTCCGTTCCGCATTCAGGAAATGTGTCGTCGTCGCTCGATATCCCACCTCCGCGGCGATGCGGAGCGTTGTTGCATTGTACTCACCGCCCGGCCAGCAGAGAAAATCAACATCCGTCCCGATGGCATCGTGAATCGCCCGCCTGGATTCGAGTATCTCGTCGCGCACGCGCTGTTCGTACTCATCCCGCGTCTCGAGCCGATCCCCGCGCGGTGTGCACGCGGCGGCGATCTCGAGCAACGTTTCCCGCCATCCGTCTTCGCGGAAAAAATTCGCCCCGCCGTTGTCGGTCACGTGCCGCACCAGACGATCCGTCACACCGGCATCCTCGAAGTAGCGACGCGTGACCAGCGCCTTGCCGTGACGGTAGATCGGCGTCCCGTAGGGGATATCCCGCTCCGGATTCTCCGACATGCTCTCGTGTTTTCGTTCGGGAAAGATGTTCCACGCGAGCCACAGCGGCATTTCGTACCCGTCTATTCCAGGCGGTCGGTGAAAATCGACGATCTTTGGTCCGCTGAAATACCAGGTGTGGGTCCGCGCGTGACTCTGGATCTCGATATGCCCGCTCGCGACCATCAGCCGCATCTCTTCCCACGAGAGGTACCCCCTGCCGGCGAGGCCGTCGCGTGTCGTCCGTCCCGCCCGGACGTCACCGAGCGTGGGACGGGCGTCCCCGCGCGGATCGACGAAATCGGTACTCATCCAAATCACCGCATGGTGACCGTACTTCTTGAGAACGGGATACACGTACACCCAGTTGTTGAGGTATCCGTCGTCGAAGGTGAGCACGATCGGCTTTTCCGGGAGCGCCGCACCGTGCGCCATGTGATCGTGGAGCCGCGCGAGCGTGATCGTCGTCCACCCGTTCTCTCTGAGTGCGCGCATCTGGCTTTCGAAGACATCGAGTGGGGTGATCAGATAATTCCATGCCCAATCGTCACGATCCGGCATCACACCGTGATACATGACAACGGGTACACCTCGAACGTTCATCCCGGACTCACTCCCGGTCGTTGATTGCCACGGCGTACGAGCCGTTCCGGCACATGGTGCGCACACCGCACCGCGCGCCGCCACACGACCAGCGTTTCAGTGTGGCCGATCCTTCGCGGCACGAAGCCCCACGTACAGTTCCCCGATACGTTCCGCGATCTGCTTGATGTTGAACTTCTCCTCGACGACCTTCCTCGCTTCCGTGCCGAGGGTGCGCCTGAGCGCTTCATCCCCGAGGAGCGTGCCGATAGCCCGCGCCAGTGCGGCCGCATCTTCCGGCGGAACGAGAAGTCCGGTCTTGCCATCCTGCAGGACCTCGGGGATCCCGCCCACGGATGTCGACGCAATAGCCGTGCTGGACGCCATCGCCTCGAGGAGCGAGACCGGCAGTCCCTCCCGAATAGAGGATAGCACGAACACATCGGCGGCGGCGAGGATATCGGGAATGTCACTGCGAGACCCCGCAAGGGCGATACTGTCCTCGGCGCCGTGCCATTCGATACGGTCGCGGATCCGCCCGGCGCAGTCCCCGTCGCCGGCCAGAAGGCATTTGATCTTCGGGAAGCGCTCGCGGAGACGGGCGATCGCCTCGACGAGAAGCGGATAATTCTTTTCGACGACCAGCCGACCGACCGACACCACCAGGTCGCTGTCCGGCGGCCATCCAAACTCGGCCAGCACCGCCGCACGCCCCTTCCCGGATCGTCTGAACATATCCGGATCGATCGCATTGGGAATGTATACGAGTTTACCGGGAGGTGTCCCCTCACGCCGACGCCGTATATCGAGTATGTCGCGACTCACGCATATCCTCATGTCCGTATACCGATTCAAGATCCTCTCCAGCACGAGGTACGGCCGCTTTTTCCAAAGATTTTTTCCGTGCTCGGTGGTCACGAGCACCGGAACGTGCGCCATGGCGCCGGCCAGCCTTCCGATCGAATCGGCAAGGGGGAGGTGGCAGTGCAGAACATCGAAATGCCACCGGCGCAGGTACCGCACGAGCCCCGTGAAGGCGGCGGGACCGTTGCGCCAGCGAAATCCGACGTAGAAAACCGGTCCCACGTACCGTTCCACATCTCGCTCCATCTCCCGGTCGCCCCGCTTGAAACAGCACATAGAAACAGCGAAATGGGAAGCATCGAGATGCTTCACCAGATCGAGCACCTGGACCTCCGCCCCACCGACCTGCAGTTTCGGGAGCAACATGCAGACCCGCAACGGTCCCGTGCCCCCCCGCGGGTTCTCCGGACGTTCCGCGTTTCGGTTCTCCATAGGTACCTGCCAACCAACAGCCCGTTCGTTCGGCCTCTACTTTTTTATTGTGAGAATGACGTGCCCGATCGTTTTCTTCCACCACCGGCTCGTCCTGATATCCTCATCCTTCCCGTGCCGCCCCATACCGAAGCTGTCGAGTGCCTTGTGCTTCGTGAGGAGCCATTTGAGACCGCCTTCCCGGCCCCTCGATCTGATAAACCGCCTGACGAACAGATCGAAAAACGTCTTGGGATTCGCCAGATTTCCGACCAGTATGCACAGCCTTCCGTTCGGCTTCAGCACCCTCGTCTGCTCCCGGAGCGCGACATCGGTATCCCATATGTGCTCGAAAGTGTCCTTGGAGTAGACCGCGTCGAAGGTATTGTCCCGGAATGGAAGGTAATATGTATCGCCCCATAGCGAGGCGACATCGAGCTTGAAGAACGCGGCTATCTTTGTGACGAATTCGGCGCTCCACGGGCATATATCCACCCCGACACACCGCGCGCCCGGGTTGGCCAGACCCAGTGACATGAATCCGACATCGCCACCGATTTCCAGTATCCTCACCCCCCTGCGAACATCGAGAAGCCGGCACAGCATCTCGGTATCCCTGTGATAGCGCGAGATATCCTGCATGAATATCTTCTGCTTGATGACGTACGCGTTCTGCCTCTTATTAATATAGAATGGCGGTGGATCTCTCCTGATGACGAGGTTATCGATCCGTGTGTACATTCCAGAGCCTTTTCACGACTATTTCGCGATCCAAAATAATTATCAACAGAGAAAATACAGGAGGGTATAGGAAAAGTCAATGCGAATACTGTTAATGCAAAGGGCTTGCTTGCCGCGCGGGCGGACTCCCATCCCGCCCCGCTTCATGCAGAGTATGATGCGTGCATTGCTTATTTTATAAAGCGAATCGAGATCGGGTACCGGTACTCGTGCCCGTCATTGGCGCGCACCGCCGCGATGATCGGAAAGATCACCATGACGAAACCGATCACGATGAGAAATAAAAAACCGATAAGCACAAGACATAGTATAATCGACAGAAAAAGTATAATGAACATCGTGATCTGGAAATTCACCGCTTCCTTGCCCTGCCGGTCGATGAAGGGGTGATCTTCCTTTTTAATCAGCCACACGAGGAGTGGGCCGATGAGAAACCCGATACCGTTCCCGAGGAGCCCCGAGAGGGCGCTCAGGTGACAGATCATCGCCCACTGGCGCACGTCCCGGGGGATCCCGGTCTTCACATTTTGTTGTTCATTCATTCGCCATCACATCCTTGTTCGGAAATATATCGATGTTAGTATAGCACACTGAGCGTGCGCGTAAAGAAGTTATGCACCAAGATGACTTTCCAGCGCCCTTTCGAAATACCGGATATGAATAATCAACTCTTCGTGATACGAACTCCCCGCATCACCGTACCGGCATCAACCTGAACGTGATACGCTTTCCGATAATTAACCTCAATCCGTCATTCTTTTGGGTGTAAATGTTTGGCCGGGCGCGTAGG
>CBFCXB010000285.1:0-4342 GCA_965601905.1 uncultured bacterium
CCTCTCCCAGGTACACCTCGCTCTGGATGATGTCCTTGATCACGCTCTCACCCTCGCTCTCCTCCCTCACGACGAGACGGAGAGAGGCCTTGAGCGGCACGGCATACGTGAGGTCCCGCTCCTTGCACTCCTCGACCGTGTACTTCGGCTCACCGACCATGTATCCCAGATACTCCAGAGTGAAGTCCCCCCGGGATGAGACGACGGGGAATACGGACCTGAAGACCGCCTCGAGTCCGATGTTCTCGCGCTTGTCCATCGGGACCGTGCGCTGGAGCAACCTATCGTACGACTCGAGCTGTACCTCAAGGAGATGAGGGATCTTCATGACCTGCGGAATCTTCGAGTAACTGATTCTCTCAGGCATCTTTATCATCGGGACGATCCCTTCCTTTGTTCGGCAGATCAGCCAACGGATTATGACATATTCGCCTTCGCGGACGCTACACGCCGCGTCGGCTAATTGCGGCTGCAGCGGCCAGCGGGCCGCCGCTGAGCCACAATTACTTGATCTCTACGGTCGCTCCGACCTCCTCGACTTTTTTCTTTATCTCTTCCGCTTCATCCTTGGAAACGGCTTCCTTGATCGCCTTCGGCGCATCCTCGACGAGCTTCTTTGCCTCGATCAAGCCAAGACTCGTGATCGCCCGCACGACCTTGATCACCTGGATCTTCTGGCTCCCGAAATCCTTCAGGATAACATCGAACTCGGTTTTTTCCTCGGCCGCCTCGGCCGCAGCAGCCCCTCCCGCCATGGCGCCGGGCATGAACGCCATGGGCGCCGCGGCGGTGACACCGAACCGGTCCTCGAGGACCTCGACGAGCTCGGAGAGCTCAAGGACGCTCATCGAACCGATTGTCTCGACGATGGAACCGATGTTGGATGACACGCTTTTCTTCTCCTCCGTCTTTTTTCCCTTGGGCTTCTTCTTGGCGGCCGCTTCCTTCTTCGTCACGGCCTCCTTCTCCTCCTTCGCCTCCGCGGCTTCGGGCTTTTTCACTTCATCCGCCTTGTTTTTCGCGGCAGGCGCCTTTCCCTTTTTGGCCTCAGCGGTATTTTTCTTCTTCTCCTCGGCCGTTTCCTCTTTCTTCTTCGGATCTTCATTCTTCGCGGGCATTCTCTACCTCCACTCTCGTAGGATTCGAATCAACCTTTTACACGGCGCGGTTCCCATCGGGGGACCGCGCCTATGATGCCGCTTCCTTCTTATCAGCTATCGCCTTCAGCACATTTACCAGGTCCCTCAGGGAAGCACCGAGGCAATAGACCAAACCTCGCATCGGGGCCTGCAATGTGCCGATGACTTGCGCAAGGAGAACCTCCTTGGAAGGGAGCAACGCCAGCCGCTTCGTGGCTTCTCCGTCGAGAAGCCGGCCGGCCACGTATGCCCCTTTGAATCGGGGTAGCTCGTAATCGTTTGCGAACGTGTTGAGAACCTTGGCCGCGGTGACCTCATCCTCCCTGCTCACCGCAATGGCGGTGGGACCCTCGAGCAACGGCTCGACCTCTTCGAGACCGAGCGCGCGGAAGCTTCTCTTGGCCAGGGTATTCTTGACGATCGTATAGATAATCTTGTTTTCCCGGCACAGGCGGCGCAGCTCTGAAATATCCGCCACGTTGAGGCCGGTGAAATCGTTCAGGACGATGCTCTTCGCACCCTCGAGCAGCTCCTTCAGCTCGTCTACCTTCTGCGTCTTTGCTGACCGAACCATTGTATGATTTCCCTTCTTGCCTATCTCAGCTCACCGAGCAACAGCGCCGTATCAAGCTCTATCGCCGGGCCCATCGTCGAGGTGACATGGACGCTCTTGATATATTTCCCCTTCGCCGATGCGGGCTTCGCCCGGAGCAATTCGAGCATCAGCGCTTTGATATTCTCCACCAGTTTGTGGCTGTCGAATGAGACCTTGCCGACGGGAACGTGAATATTCGCGCCCTTGTCGACACGGTACTCGATCTTGCCGGCCTTGGCGTCCTTGACGGCCTTGCCCACATCGAAGGTGACCGTGCCGGACTTCGGATTCGGCATGAGTCCCCGGGGGCCGAGTATGCGCCCGAGCTTTCCCACCTCACCCATCATGTCGGGAGTGGCTATGGCGACGTCGAACTCGAACCACCCTCCGCTGATCTTCTCGATGTACTCGTTTGAACCGACAAAGTCGGCGCCAGCCTCCTGGGCCTCCTTTTCCTTCTCCCCGCGGGTGAGCACGAGGACGCATACATCCTTGCCCGTACCATGGGGAAGAAGAACGGTGCCGCGAACCTGCTGGTCGGCGTGCTTGGGATTCACGCCGAGATTCGCCGAGAACTCCACCGTCTCGTCGAATTTCGCCTTCGGCAGGTTACACAATACCTCCACCGCCTCGCTGAGTGGATACTCGCGCGCGCGATCGATCTTTGCGATGCTGTCACGGTACTTCTTGCCGCGTTTCATTGTCTCACCGCTTTCTTGTCGTTATTCGATGATGATGCCCATGCTGCGCGCCGTGCCCTCGACCATCTTGACCGCGGCCTCGAGCGAGTAGGCATTCAAATCCTTCATCTTCGTCTTGGCTATCTCCACAACCTGCTCGTGCCTGATCTTGGCGACCTTCTCCTTGTCCGGCTCGCCCGAGCCCTTGGCGATATTGGCCGCCTTCTTGAGAAGCTCGGAGGCCGGGGGAGACTTCGTAATGAATACGAACGTCCGGTCGGCGTACACGGTGATCACAACCGGCACGATCGTTCCGGTCATCTTTTGCGTGACCGCATTGAACTGCTTGCAGAACTCCACCGAGCTCACCTGGAGCTGTCCCAGCGCCGGTCCGACCGGCGGGGCGGGCGTCGCCTGCCCACCCGGAATCTGCAGCTTGACAATTTTCATTATCTTCTTCTTCGACTTCTTGGCCATACGTTCATTGCTCCTTGCGATGATTTCCGCCCGGCACCGGTATCAGCGGCGCATCAGATCGCTTTGACCTGGAGGAAATCGAGCTCGACGGGCGTATCCCTTCCGAAGATGCTCACCAGCACCTTGAGCTTTCCCCGCTCCGGATTGATCTCGTCAACGACACCGGTAAAGTCCGCAAACGGACCGTCGGCAACGCGGACGTGCTCGCCGAGCGTAAAGGGAACCTCCGGTATGATACCTTCCTTCTTCTCCATCCGGCCGAGAATGCGATCGACATCCCGCTTCGGAATGGGAAACGGCTTTTTGCCGCCGCCGACGAAATGCGTGACACCGGGTACGTTCTCTATGAGGCTCCATGCCTCGTTGCCCATCTCCATCTCGATGAGGATATAGCTGGGGAAGAGCTTGCGCTTTGAAACGGTCTTTTTCCCCTTTTTCATTTCGGCGACCACCTCGGTGGCAACGAGCACCTTGCCGAACTTGTCGGGGAAGTCGCTTGCCCTGATGAGACGCTCGATCGTATCCCGCACCTTTGCCTCACGTCCCGAATAGGTATGGAGAACATACCAGCGCATGTTGCTCTTTTTCTCGTCTTCCGCCGCCTTCGCGGCGGTGCGTGTCTTCTCCGGCGCCGCGCCCGTCTCGTCCACCGTTTCGGCCTCCGCTGCCTCCGGTTCACCGCCGGATTCGGCTTCAGCGGTCCCGGAATCGGATTCCGCGGCCTCGTCCTCCACACCGGCTTCAACCACCGCATTCACCATTTCCGCCTCATCTTCAGCCGCATCATTTACGCCGGCCGCGGCCTCTTCACCGGCCGCACGCTCGCCGGCATTCTCCTGCGTATCCTTATCGTCGCTCATATCGTCTTTCATATCGTCATCCCCGATGATCGCCTACCAGCACCGCCGCGGCCTTCTCACCAGCCGAGCAGGCGCCGTATAATTAAGGTCAACAGCTGATCGACCATGCCAATGAAGATCGTCACGATAAATGTCGCCACGATCACCACCTTGGTCGATCCCTTGAGTTCCTCGCGCGTCGGCCAGGTCACCTTGCCCATCTCGACCCTGGCCTCCGAGAGAAATTTCCGAATCTTCTCAATCATGCCGAACTCCGATCAATCCCGTACCGGTTTCCATTGTACCCAGCAACCCCCGAATACAGCTGGAGCCGGTCCGGCTCCAACCGGCTGCGCTCCCACGCGCAGGGCCTCATTTAGCGGGTTTCCTTGTGCACGGTATGCTTGCCGCAAAAGCGACAATACTTCCTGTGCTCCAACCGGTCCGGATGCTTCCGCTTGTTCTTCGTCGTCGTGTAATTCCGGTTCTTGCAAACGGTACACGCGAGTATTACCAGCTCTCTCATATCGTCCCGCCCCGACTATTATACAATTTCGCTATTCTAAAATCTCGGTCACGACGCCGGCGCCGACCGTGCGCCCGCCCTCTCGA
>CBFCXB010000286.1:0-4331 GCA_965601905.1 uncultured bacterium
TCGCTCCCATGGGATGAGAGCCATCGATACATCCATGAAAAGAGCTCTACGCATCGTACATCTCATAAGTCCCTTGAAGCTCTACGGCAAGGAACAGTGGCTCCTCGCGCTCCTGAATCACATCGCGCGCGATGAATTCCACAGCAGCGTCGTCATGATCACGAACGACGCCCGTCCCCTCCTATCCGTGCGCTTGGAGCAGGAAGGTGTGGACTACGCCATCGTGCCATTCGATCACCCTGCCGCGCACCGCAGCATCCGGGATATTTCCGCGATCGTCGCCGAGCGCGGTGCCAATGTCATACATTCGCACGACTACCGCGCCGATATCGTGGGGTACTTCGCGGCGCGGCGAGCGCGGGTGCGCATCGTCAGCACGCCCCACGGATGGAGTAATGCTCCGGATATCAAGCTGCAGGCGTATCAAGCGTTCAACAGGCTGCTGCTGCCCTTCTTTGATCGCGTTGTTCCGCTCTCGCCACGGCTGTATCAAGAGATGAAATGGTACTGCAGGGGTAATCTGCGGATGATACACAATTTCGTCGATCTTTCGTCGCTGCCCGAGCCCCGTGTGAGCGAGGCCCCCCTTGTCTCGTTCGTCGGCAGACTGATCCGGCTCAAGCGGGTTCAGGACGCCGTCACGGCTTTGCGGTTTACGGTCGATCCGTCCATTCGGCTTCAGATCATCGGCGACGGACCGTGCAGAGGGAGGTTGGAAGAACTCGCCGGACGTCTCGGTCTCGGTGAGCGGATCGATTTCAACGGCTTTCGAGAGGACGCGGCGGCGCTGCTCAACAGATCCGCCGCGCTCGTTCTACCATCGCTGACGGAAGGGATATCCCGCGTGGCGATGGAGGCAATGGCCCTCGGCAAGCCCGTCATCGGGACGGACATTCCCGGCATCAGGGTTCTCGTCGAGGACGGAAGAACGGGGATGCTGGTGCCGAAAAAGGATCCCCGCGCCATTGCCCGCGCGCTCGACCGTCTCTTCTCCGACAGGGATCTCTACAGGGCCATGAGCAACGCTGCGCGGGAGCACATTCTCTGTAAGCATGCGGCCGACGTCATGGTTCGGGAGTACGAGGCGCTCTACCGTGATATGGTCGGTGATTGACGGTGGGAAGGGGCGGTGCCGCCCGTACGCCGGCACGTCCCGCAGTGATGCCGTTTCAACGGGGTAAGCGATGCCGGTATGAAACTATGGTGAAGAGAATTTTGCATGTCGTCTATTCTCTAGAGATCGGCGGTCTCGAGCGGGTGGTCGTTCACCTGGCGAACAACATGGACCGTTCGAGGTACCAATCGTCCGTGTGCTGCATATCGCGGGCCGGGGAGCTGGCCTGCTATCTCCAGGATTCGGACCGTCTTTCCGTCCTCGGACATATCGGCAGAATCGGCTACCGCCCCTTAAAGGCGCTTTATAATCTGCTGCGGGCACGATCGATCGATATCGTCCATTCGCACAATTTCCCCGGTCTTCTGTACAGCTATCTGCCGGCCAAGCTGAACAGGACGCCGGTGATCCACACACAGCACGGATATGTGGAAAGCGAGGAACGGCGCAAGTTCGCTCTTGTCGAGAAGGTGATCAGCCGGTCCATCGCACGCTACGTATGCGTTTCGGACAGGCTTCGCTATACGCTGAAAGAGCGGTTGGACCTGAACGATAGCAGGCTGTCGCTCGTATACAACGGCATACCGTTGCCCAATCTCCCCGCCGGACCGATCAGGCGGCGGGACGGGAGGATCGTTATCGGCAGCATCGGAAGGCTGACGTGGATAAAGAATTACGAGCTGTTGATCAAGGTCTTTTCCGAGCTCGTCAAGCGGCATCCCGAGTGCACGCTCGAACTCGTCGGCGACGGCGAGCGCGGCGATGCGCTGAAGCGTTTGATCCGGTCACTCGATCTCGGGGATCGTGTGGTGATGCACGGATACCGAACAAACGCCTCGGAGTACCTGCGACGGTTCGACATCTTCGTCCTTCCGTCGTTCAGTGAAGGGCACTCCATATCGCTCCTCGAGGCGCTCGGCATGAAAAAAGTCTGCGTCGTTTCCGCCGTCGGCGGCAATGTGGAAATAATCAAGGATTCGGTCAACGGATTTCTGTTCGAATCGGACAGTCCGGACGGCTTGCTCCGGCAACTATCCTTCGCGGTCGAGAATATCCACGAATCCACCATGGGCGCACTGAGAGACAGGGCTCGGAAGACGGTCGAGTCGAGATTCTCTCTCGATGCGATGCTGCACAATTACGGTGAGCTTTACGACATAATCGCTGCGGGAAGATAGGCCCGACAATCCCGGTGCCGCGGACCCTCATGCGCCGGGTGAAATCGAATCGAGCCTCGCGGCGATCACTTCGAATTTTTCCCGCCAGTCCTTTTCCAGCGTTTCGCGGAGCACCGCTATATCGTGACTCAACCGTTCGATGTCCGGCATGACCGCGGCGATACCCGCGGCGATCGATTCGGCGGCGTTGTCGACGTAGACTGCGCCGCGGGAGAAGTAACGGCGCAGGGCTTCCTCGTTCGACAGAATCATCGGTTTGTTCAGCGATACGCTTTCGTACGCGCCGCACACGAGGCAGTCGGGCTGCGAGGTGAGAATCATGACGGCGTCGGCGGAATTGAGCAGCTCCACGTACGCCTCTTCCGAAAGGAATCCGGTCAGGTGTACGTTCGGCGGCATTTCCTCGGGTGCCCATCCCACTCTGCGGAAACGCCCCGTCACGTATATATGGACGCCATCGCCGACGAGCCGGGCCGCCTCTGCGACCTCCTCGTACGGTTCGTCTTCGGAGAAGGTGCAGACGAATACAACCAAAAAATCGCCTTCGAGCTCTCTCCTGCCGGGATTCTCGAAATGGGGTAGCTTGTCGGGGAGGACCATGATACCTTCGCGAGGAAACAGGGCTTTCATATTGTCGTTCGTCACGAGGGTCAGATCGGAGCGGGAAACGCAGTACGCCTGCAGCTTCCAAAAGAGAAAATCGAACAATCTGTTCAGTGTGATGTAGGGAGTATGCAGATCGATAACCAGGGTGTAGTGGTAAATCGATTTCAGCAGGGCGGCCAGAGTGGCCAGGATCAATGAGGGATTCTGCACGAACAGCGCCGAGGGTTTTTGATCCCCGATGAGTCTCAGCGTTTTCGGTATGCAGTGGAAATAGCGGCGCACTCTGCCGAGGTACCGATCGCCGAAATGGTGGTATTCGGCCGAAAACGCCTCGGCCAGCTCACGGCTCCTCCGTTGAAACGACCAGCTTATCCAGATTCTATTTGGCATAGTGAGTGTTGAACATTCGAAATATTGATGAATTGAACAGATTTACTGGAAAGTTGCAAGCATCTATTTCGAGGATCGGTGCCGAGGTGACCGCGCTGCTTTGGCTGAAAAATTGCTATCATATCGAATGATCGGTGCTTCGGTCACCGGATCGGAAAAATGCATAGGGAAACGGCTCGCAGTATACTACAATATCCCGATTCCTGGGAATGACGGTCGAAAGATGATGCATAAGACGAAAGAGACACTGGGCGCGGGCGGTGGAAACATCCTGTTCGTCACATACTTCTTTCCGCCCTGCGGGGGAAGCGGCGTATTGCGTGTCGTACGATTCGTGAAATATCTACGCAGATTCGGATGGACTCCGTTCGTCCTGACGGTTGACGAGCGCGATATTGAAAAGCTCGTATACGGTGCCATCACGGTCGATAGGTCGTACATGGATATCGCCGCCTCTACGCATGTGCTGCGGACGAGATTGGTGCGCCCGAGTTACATCGTTTTCAGTTTGCTGAAGGGGCTTGTATCGATCCCCTCCGCCGTCCGCCGGCTCTTCGGCGGGAATTCCTCGGGACGTTCGCGCCGGGTGGAAACCGGCCGCGCACCGGCGGGGGGGAAGGGAGGCGCCCCCGCGGATGCTAGCCGCGAGGAGAATCGCCGGAAAACGGATGCGAAGGGATACTACTCACAGGATGTGGGGCCCGTTCGCAAGCTGTTGTTCGAATTAATTCTCATAGTCGACCAGATCTTCGAGTGGCTCCCCTTTACGGTGATCAGCGGAATCCGCTTTGTCAGAAAGTGCAAGATAGACGTCATCTGCTCCTCGAGCCCCCCGTGGGGGGTCCATATTGCAGCTTTTGCCCTGAAACGCATCTGCGGAACAAAGTGGGTGATGGATCTGCGGGATCCGTTTTACGCTATCGAGATGGAAAGCGTGAAGACGAAGGAATCACCTCGGATCGTCAGGATGTTCTACCGCTTCATGGAACGGATATTTATGCGCAATGCTGATGTAGTCATATGCAACTGCGACGAGATCAAGG
>CBFCXB010000287.1:0-4326 GCA_965601905.1 uncultured bacterium
ATCTCGCGCGTTGCGATGATCATGGCGAGAAGAAGCAGTGCCGTCGACAGCAGCGTCGTCCGTGCGCTGATCCAGAAGACGGCTCCGATGTGCAGGCTGCTCACCGCGAAGAGGATCGCGGTCGCTGCGGCGACGCTCCGGCGCCCGAGCAGGGCGGCGAGCAGGTGAAACACGAGGATCGTGTTGAGAAAGTGGAGTATCAGATTGCACGCGTAGTGGAGCGGGATGTTGCCGGGTGAAAGGAGTTCCGTCACGAAAAACGAGAGGTTTATGAGGGGGCGGAAGAAGTTCACCACGCGGTAGGTGAGGATGTTGTTCCATGACATGTCGTAGTGCGCCGCGCTCAGCCACGAGAAGTCGTCGTTGAAGAGATAATTATCGGTGATACCGTGATATGTAATTGCACTGAGCACGGCAATGACGATGTACAGTGCGAGCCGCGCGGCCCCATCAGAGCGCAGGAACGTTGGAGGGTTTGTGCCGCGATTCGATTCTGCCATGCCGCCGTCCGATCGTTCGGGCCCCTCTTCCGGGCTGCACCGGCGCACGATGCAGCCTATCATGGCCAAACCGGCGTATCCGGTCGGCGCCGCCATTTTCACCGATCTCTTTATAACTTATTTTAGATAATACCATTACGGTTGGGAAACACTTTTTTGCCTTTACCGGGGCGATCTGCTATCCTTTCCACGTGTATCGCTTGGAATGACAAGGCGCGGATCCGGGATACGATCGGGGAGGGTGCAATGAAGATCAAATATGGAGCGGTCGCGGTGAGCGCCGCGGTACTGGTTGCGGTGCTCGCGTGGTGCGTAGCGCTATCGGCGGGCGAATGTTTCACGAGCGGGGATCTCCTGAGAATACGCTGGTGCATGGAGCCCACGCTCTCGCCCGACGGGCGCTGGATCGCATACCTCGTCGGGGAGCCGCCCGATACGGCGCGCGGTGAGAGGTCGGGCCCAAGCGACATCTGGATCGCCGATTTCGACGGCAAGTGCACTCCCCGCCGCTTCGCATTCGGCCCGTCGCGGGAGCATTCGCCGCAATGGTCGCCGGACGGGCGCTGGATCGCGTTCCTCTCCGACCGCGGCCCTGACAAAAAAACACAGCTCTACCGGATCCGGTTCGCCGGGGGGGAGGCCGCGGCGGTGACCGACTTCGAGGAAGGCGTGCGGTCGTTTACCTGGAGCCCCGACGGTACGCAGTTCGCCGTGGTCGTGGCCGATCCGTTTCCCGCGGGTGTTACGGAGTCGCGGGAGCGCGGCGACGATGAGCGGGTCATCGACCGGGAGGACCGCTTCGGCCGCCTGCGGATCATAGACGCGTCGACCGGTACGGGGGATCCTGTCACGCCGGAGGACCTGCACGTGATGTCGGCCGCCTGGTCTCCCGATGCCGTCCGGATCGCGATGGTTGTCGCGAACCGCCCCACCATCGACGAGACGTACTTCCACTCGAGGCTCGAGCTTCTGGATCTCGCGCGCGGCGAACGGACAACGCTTTCCGAGCACGGGGGTGGGCTGCCGTCGTGGTCGTCCGACGGACGGTCGATCGCAGTCCTCTACCGGGACACGCACCCCGAGATCACCGTCGGGGTGCAATTGGTCGCCGTCGTGAATGCCGACGGCGGCAACCTGCGCCTCATCGGAAAAACCCACAACGGAACATTCACGGCGCCGCGCTGGCATTCCGGGGGTGATCGGCTTGTCGTTTTCGAGATGGCGGGGGTGACGGGGCGGCTCTCCCTTCTCTCGATCGACGATGAGTCGGTCGACAGGATCGCCGATATGCTGATTCCCTACTACGGGTACCGGAATTTCGACGTCTCCAGAGACGGTTCGCGATTCGCCTTCATGAAGGGGGGCGCGCAGTCACCGCCCGATATCTGGGTGCTGGAACAGGGATGGTTCGGGAAGAACGAACGGCGCACCAAACTGCACGGCTGGCTCGCGGAGCGCGACCTGCCGGAGGCCCGAACGGTGACGTGGAAGAGCAGGGACGGCACCACCGTCCAAGGCGTTCTCCTGCTCCCGCCCGGTCACGAGGAGGGAAAGCGCTACCCGGCGGTTATCAACATACACGGTGGGCCGATGTGGGCCTGGTGGATGGGCTGGCATGGGACATGGCACGAATGGGGTGTCGCACTCGCCTGCCGCGGTTTCGTCGTTCTTCTGCCGAATCCGCGCGGCAGCGCGGGGTACGGTGCCGGCTTCGCCCGTGCCAACTTCGACGACTTGGGTGGTGGCGATTACGAGGACATCCTCGCCGGCGCCGATTTCCTGCTGGACGAGGGGTATGCCATCCCCGACCGGATCGGGATCGGCGGGTGGAGCTACGGCGGCTACATGTCGGCCTGGATCGTGTCCCACACGCGCCGCTTCGCGGCGGCCGTGGTGGGTGCCGGCGTGACGAACCTCTACTCCTTTCACGGCACGACCGATATTACACCCACGTTTCTCAGCCAGTACCTGCGGACCGTTCCGTACCGGCGTCCCGATGCGTACCGTGCCCATTCGCCGCTCTCCACGATCGAGCGTACATCGACGCCGACACTGGTCCTGCACGGCGAGGAAGATGCCCGCGTTCCCATCGGCCAGGCGTACGAGTTATACCACGCGCTCGTCCAGACCGGCGTGGCTGCGGAACTCGTCGTCTACCCGCGGGAGCGTCACGGATTCAACGAGATCTATCACCAGATCGATCTCGTGGACCGGATCGTCGAATGGTTCGAACGGTATCTGAAACCGTAGCGCTCACCCGCCCGGAGCCGCCGCGGTTACATGATTTCTGGCCGGCCGGCCAGCACATCCCCATCGAAGGCGACTTTCGTACGAGATTTCAAATATTCGTTGTTTTGCGCCGAAAAAAGGTATATCATCGCATTTTTCGCGGGCGGGGATTCAGCGGCATCGAATGCGGAACGGCGGAGGTAGCGTATGAGCGGGCTCTTCGGGATTGTCACCACGGGGGAGTGCACCGACACGCTCCTCTACGGCACCGATTACCATTCCCACCTGGGCACCCAGTTCGGCGGCGTCGCGGTTCTGGGGGATGAATTCCAGCGCCAGATCCACAACATAAGCCAGAATCAATTCAAGTCGAAGTTCTACGATGACCTCCTTGTTCTCCGTGGACACGCCGGCATCGGAGTGATCAGCGCACTCGAGGAGCAGCCGATATACCTCAACTCGAAATTCGGTCCGTTCTGCATCGCGATGGACGGAGTGCTCAACAATGCCCACGAGCTTGCCGTCGACATGCTCCGTCGCGGCATCACATTCAGCGAGGTGGGGGATGGTTTCGTCAACTCCACCGAGCTCGTCGCGAAGCTGATCACGGAGGGCGACGATATCATCGACGGTATAGAGCGGATGTTCGATGCGATAAACGGTTCGTGTTCCCTTCTCATGCTGAGCCGGGAAGGGATATACGCGGCGCGGGACCGTCTCGGATACTCGCAGCTCGCGATCGGCAGCGGTGGTGCCGGCTGGGCCGTGACCTCGGAAACGAGCGCCTTCATGAATACGGGATTCACCGTGTCCAAGTATCTTGGGGCGGGAGAGGTCGTTCTGCTGACGGAGCAGGGGCCCGTGCAGAAGCGCCCCGGCGAGGACACCAATCAGATCTGCGCCTTTCTCTGGATCTACACCGGATTCCCCTCATCCGATTACGAGGGGATCAACGTGGAGGCGGTCCGCGAGCGCTGCGGGAGGTTCCTTGCGAGGCATGACGGCGATATCGAGATCGATGTCGTCTCCGGCATTCCCGATTCGGGCATCGCCCACGCGATCGGGTACGCGATGGAGTCGGGGCGGCCGTACCGGCGGCCGCTCGTCAAGTACACGCCGGGGTACGGCCGGAGCTACATTCCACCGTCGCAGGAGATCCGCGACCATATCGCGAAGATGAAGCTGGTCCCGAACACGAGCATTATAAAGAACAACCGGATCATCGTCTGCGAGGACTCGATCGTGCGCGGGACGCAGCTCAAGAATTACACGGTCAGAAAGCTCTGGGAGGGAGGCGCGCGAGGGGTGCACGTGCGACCCGCGTGCCCACCGCTCATGTACCCGTGCCGTTTCAACCTCTCGACGCGGAACATCGAGGAGCTCGCCGCGCGCCGTGCGATCAGGGTGCTCGAGGATAGTGATATCGACGATGTCTCCGAGTATATCGACCACCGGACGGAGAAGTACCGCCGGATGGTCGAGTGGATCGCCGCTGATCTCGGCGTCACCACCCTCCGCTACCAGAAGCTCGAGGACATGATCGAGGCGATAGGCCTTCCGCGGGAGGAGCTCTGCCTGTACTGCTGGAACGGGGAGT
>CBFCXB010000288.1:0-4324 GCA_965601905.1 uncultured bacterium
GGAGATCCAACCGACGCAATATACGTGGACGAGAACGGCAACGTCGGCATCGGAACGACCAATCCGCAGGCACTGCTTCAGGTGGGGGAAGAGACCTGTTATTTATACCGGAATCCCAACAGGCTCGGCATCGACGACATTGATCCGGATGCGCAGCTCGAGATCGCGGTTCCGGCTGCGGGATTGCTGGATCTGTTCATGCTGAGCTCGACTCCGGCTGGGGACGGCGATCTCTTCATTGTCGAAAACGGCGGTAATGTCGGTATCGGGACGGCGGCTCCGGCGAGCAGGCTGGAGGTGAATGGAAACGTAGAGGCGGATGGAGTTACCATAAACGGGATCCCCGTTGGGACCTCTACCGATACGTATTGGTCGGCGGATAATGGCAATATTTATTACAATGCCGGCAATGTCGGTATCGGTACGACCACTCCCGGGTCCCCGCTGCATGTTGATGGCTCAGTATCAGATGACGGGGGATCGGCCGTCCAGGTCGAATTCGATAATACCGTCAGCGCTATCACCGGGCATGGCATCGACGCGGAATCCAATACACTGCAAATCAGCGGGCTTCAAATCGGTGTCAAGGGAGTATCATCGGTTGATTTTTCAGAGAACATCGGTAGCGCCGAGGGACATCTCGGACATGTGAGCGGGTGGTCGGCGGGCAGCTGGATGCTGGGCGTGAATGGAATATCCAATCCGTCGGCGCTGGACAACGGTGGACCAGGCAATACGTCCTTCGCCGTCGGCGGTAAGTTTCTGGCGCAGCCGCCCGCCGGGCTGACCCTCGATGGAGTGGGCACCTATTACGTCGGCGGTGTGTACGGTGAAGTGGCCGACCAGGTGGACGCGGGCGGCAATGCAATAGTCGCCGGGGTGATCGGTGTCGACAACAGCACCGGTACCGCCGGTTCATACGCCGGATACTTTGACGGAGACGTCAAGATGACGGGATTCGATATGCCCACGGGCGCCGTCGACGGGCACGTCCTGACATCGGACGCCTCTGGAGTGGGATCGTGGCAGGAGGTGACCGGTATAATCGGGGGTGCCGGTTTGGAACATTACATCGCCAAATTCACGGGCAACTCGACGATCGGTAATTCTGTAATATACGAAACAACGGAGGGATACATCGGCATAGGACCGGATGGTGATATAACCCACATGTTGGAGGTAGCAGGAGACATATCATTGGACCGGCATCTGGTTTATGATCATGATGAAGATACCTACCTCGAGTTCGATGATAATCGGATGGCATTGTTTGCCGGCGGAAGCAATATGATTGATCTATTCAGCGAGCTTGCGCCTCAGGATTATGTCGTTATAAATGATGGAGAAATAGATGTGGATTTCAGAGTTAACGCTCTGGACTACCCAAACGCCATATTTGTCCGGGGCGATAACGGCTGCGTCGGTATCGGAAGAGTTCCCGGTTCACTTATAAGGTTGCATGTGGGCGGAAATGTCGCAGTGGATCAGGACCTGATTCTTGGTGAATACCTCTATCATCTGGGCGACGCCGGTAATGATACGTATGTCCGGTTCGACGAGGATCTGATAGAGGCGAATGCAAGCACATTCCGTGTACAAACAGCTGGTGTGAGCAATGCCCTGGTTGTCGATGCTGATAATGGCGGGGTGGGTATAGGAACGGATGTACCTTACGATAGGGCGCTTATGATCTTGAAAAATCGGGGACTCGCGAGTGTTGAGGAGGAGGAGGCAGAAAAGACACTAGTCTCGATCGAAACGGATGCGGGGACCGGCGCCGGTCTCATGCTGGGATATTATGCGAACGATGTGGCGACAACGGGGAGCCTCATCAGGGCGTCACACTCACTGCCCCTCTTCCTGGGAACATCGAATCATCAACAAACAGTGACCGTGACTGATGACGGAAACGTGGGCATCGGGACGACGGCGCCCGATTATAAACTGGAAACCACCGGCGCGATAATGATGGAAAACTCCGTTACCCCCGCATCCCAAGCAGACCATTCCGGGATATATACCAGTGGTGGGGAACTCTACGCCATTGACGCCGGCGGCAATACCACCCAGCTATCACCGCACGATTCTGAGACGGGAGAGTGGATTTTCTATTCGAAAAATGTAAAGACCGGCAGGGTCGTGCGCATAGACATGGAGAAATTGGTCAGAACCATAGAGGTACTTACCGGCGAGAAGTTCATGACCGAACATTGGGAGGAGATTACGCAGAAGTGAGTTCCTTGCCGCGGAGGGCGAGGTTGTAAAACTATTTTCTGTCGCCGCCGCTGTGCCGGGCTACCGTCTGTCGCCGCCGACACGCCGCGCGAACCTTTGCAGCAGTTCGATGAGGCCGAGGGCGGCGCGCACGTGCGGGACATTGGCACGTGGTTGCAGTCTCTCTGTGACCTGCGCAAGGTCGGCCGCCCTCACGAGACGCGTCGCGAGCGAGAGGAGGGCGTACAGCGCGCACCCCGCTGCGGCGACGGTGACAATCCGGACAATGTGTCCCGCATCGGGCATCAGCCACCCGAGCAGCGGAAAGATGAGCGATAGACAGGCGGCGTGGATCAGCCCCGCGATGCCGGCCCACTCCCGCGAGACGCGGTACATCAGCATCTGAAGAGCGAGCGCCAGGACGATGAAGGTCGAGAGTGTCGCCACGGCGGCCCCGATGATGCCGTAGCGCGGTATGAGGACCCAGTTCCAGATTACATTCCAGACAGCGGCGAGGATATAGGCGGTCGATGCGGCCTTTCCTTTCCCGTGGGCAACGAGAGCGGCCCACGCCACGCGGCTGAAGACGAGGACGAAGCCGATGCAGGCGAGTGTCTGAATCACGGGGACCGACGGCAGGAACCGGGGCAGCACGATCGCGAAGAAATCGCCGATCAAAACGATAATCATGGCGACGATGGGAACGAGGACGATGAATCCGAGGCGCGCCGTGCTGCGCGCCTGCCGCCGGAATGCGGCCGCGTTCCCCGACTCCCGCGCCACGGTCAGAGACGGTACCAGCGCGATGCCGCCGGTCGAGGCTATCGTGCTGAGGCCGGTGATGACGAGGGCCGCCATCGCGTAGAATCCGTACTGCTCGATATCGAGGAGGTTCTGCACCATCAATTTGTCGACCGAGTGGATCAGCATCCACCCGAGGTCGGTGAAGAAGAAGAGCCTCCCAAATCCCCAGATCTCCCGGGCCCCGCGCGCGAGCGCCCCCGTTTCGCCGCCGGCCTCCGGGAGGCCCCGCCGCCGCAGGAAGACGGCGAAGAGGATCGTCCCGAGGACCTCGGCCGCGAGCAGGCCGCCGATGACGAGCGTGACGCTCCGCCTGATGAGGATGAATGCGAGCGGCAGGATCACCTGAAGGATGCCGTGCCAGATCGTGATGGCCCCCTGGAGCTTGCCGCGCTGCACTGCGAGGTAGGCGGAGATGTAGAATGTGTTCATCGCCAGGAACGGGATGATCAGCGCGTAGAGGCGGATCGGGTTCAGCGCATCGGGGCTGTGGGCGATCCGCTCGGCGATGTACGGCGCGAAGACGACGATGAGAACGCTCCACAGCGCACCCAGCGCGATGGTGAGGGCCGCCGTCGAGCGCAGGATCATCCGGGCGAGATCCATTCTCCCCTTCTGCCGGTAGGCGGGGACGAGCTTCACCACGGCCGTGTTGAAGCCGATATTGGAGAGGAGCTTCAGGATGTTGATATACGGGACGGGCACATTCAGGATGCCGTAGAGCGCCGGGCCGAGGAGCCTGCCCAGTATGATGCCGCGGATCGGCTTGATCAGGAGGACGATTATGCGCGAGAACGAGACGAAGAAGGTGTCGGAGATGACCTTTGCGGTCGAGAGATCGACGGGGCCCCTGATTTGATCGCTTTGATCCGTCACTTCTTGTACCGGCTGATGAACTCCTCGACCTCGGGTATGCCCCCCTGGTAGATCAGGTACCCGTTATGCGGCTCGCGCTCGGTGATCTCGCCGGCGACGGGGGTCAGCATGATTCGCTTGACCTCCTCGCGGTCGTGGCTCTGGCCGAGCGCCCAGCCGAGCTTCACGTAGGCGACCTCGGGGAGCATATTGGAGGCCGGGATCACGCCGAGATCCATCATGTCGCGCCCCGTGTCGTAGACGTACATCTGCACGTATCCCCAGAGGGTCTGGACCGTCATGTAGACGTGGATTCCCTCATCGCGCGCGCGTTTCAGGGACGGGTAGAGGGGCTTGTTGACGTGCCCCAGGCCGGTCCCCGCGATGATGATCCCCTGGTAGCCGTTGTCGATCAGCGATTCGAGGATGTCGGGCTTCATGTTGGGATAGTAGT
>CBFCXB010000289.1:0-4318 GCA_965601905.1 uncultured bacterium
CGCAGTTTCTCGACGCGAGCGACCCGGCGAAGGACCGGTACGTCAATCCCATCAAGATCACCGAGAGCGTCGGCGTGGCGAAGGTCTTCCTGAAAAACGAGAAGCAGGAATGGACGGCGCGTGTCGGCGCCTCGACACGGCAATTCATAAACAGGGACGTTTTCGATCCGCTTTCCGGCGAACGGGAAATGTTCACCAGCAACGATGTGGGACTGGAGTTCGTCAATGATTTCAAAACGCCGCTGGCCGGCGACCGCATCACCTTCACGAGCAAGCTGACGGTCTACGAGGCGCTCTTCTACTCGGAGGAAGACGAGCTTCAGGGCCTGCCGAACGAGAATGACTGGAAATCGCCTGATGTGAACTGGGAAAATATCTTTACGGCGAGCATCACGAAGTACCTCATGGTGAACCTGTACGTGCAGCTACTCTACGACAAAGAGATCGATCTCGGCGGGCGGCTCAAGCAGACGATGTCGCTGGGTCTCACATACAAATTCTCGACGGCCGGGTAAAGGCTTCAGAGAGCAGGTGAGTAGTGCAGGCCGGTGATCGGGAACTTCGTGGCCGGCTCCTCGGGGGGCTCACGAGGAACGTGTTCCTGCTCGGGCTGGTGAGCCTCTGCACCGATCTCGGCAGCCAGATGGGTTTCCCCCTCCTACCGCTTTTTCTGACCTCGGTGCTGGGCGCCGGCGCATTCACCGTCGGCATCGTCGAGGGAGCGGCGGAGACGACCGCCTCGCCCTCAAGATCGTCTCGGGATTCCGGTCCGATCGCGTGCGGAGGCGCAAGCCGTTCATTCTCTTCGGATACTCTCTCTCCTCACTGATGAAATCCCTCTTCGCGTTCGCCGGCTCATGGCCGTTCGTCCTATTCGTGCGCGTCGCGGAGCGGCAAGGGCGTTCGCAATGCCCCCCGTGATGCCATCGTCGCGGAATCGTGCGACGAGCAGGTCCGGGGCAAGGCGTACGGTTTTCACCGCGCAATGGACGGCATCTCGGGTACGCCTTCCTGCTTCTCAGGGCGAAGAACATCGGACTGGCCGACGAACGGGCGATCCTGCTGTACGCGATATTCTACATCTCTTACACGCTTTTCATCATTCCGGCGGGTATGCTCTCCGACCGGGTCGGACGGAGACCGGTCCTCGGGGCAGGGTACACACTTTTCGCGCTCCTCTCGGCGGCCCTCGTCGTCGTTTCGAGCGCGTTTGGCCTTCTCCTGCTCTTCGTTCTATACGGTGTTCTGTACGGTATGATCGATGGTGCAGCGCGCTTTCGTCGTCGATATGGCACCGGCTGGGGCGCGGGCCACGGCATTATTGGGAGCCTTTCATACGGCGATCGGTCTCGCGGCCCTTCCCGGGGGGTATCTGGCCGGCCTTTTATGGGATACGTTCCGTCCCGAGGCGACCTTCCTGTACGGCCTCGTATTGACGGTGATCGCCCTCATACTGCTTCTCTGCGTCAAGTTAACGGACGAGCCGCTTGCGGTTTATTATATTGATTTTTTCCGGAATCAGAGTATTTTTACACTTTAGAAAACGGATGGGCAGGTAAGACGGGCCGGTACACTGAGAATACACTGTTAGCGGGCGAACGATGGCGCTGCCGGTACGGATGTCTCGAATGAGTCCTGCAAAGAGGGTTTTTTTATTGATCGAACATACCGGCCGATCCGATGAATGGAAAGCGGCGGGCGATGCGGCAGAATCCGTGCATGTACGTTTGTAGCCTGCGCTGGCAAGAATCCTGCTAGAACGAGCGATGATGCGGTATGTTACCTAGATGGAAGGTGCAATGAGAATACTCGGTATTTCGGCATTTTACCACGATAGCGCCGCCTGCTTGGTGGAGGACGGCGTTATCGTCGCCGCGGCACAGGAAGAACGCTTCACACGGAAGAAGCATGACTTCTCGTTTCCGAAGCATGCCATAGAGTATTGCCTCGGCGAGTGCGGGCTCAGCGCGCAGGATCTCGACTACGTCGCATTCTACGATAAGCCGTTCATAAAGTTCGAACGGATACTCGAGACGTATCTCGCGTATGCGCCGGTCGGCATCAAGTCGTTCATCAAGGCCATACCCCTCTGGATCAAGCAGAAGCTCTGGATGAAAGAGTTTATCAAGAAAGAACTCGGGTACGAGGGAATGATCATATTCCCCGAGCATCACGAGTCACACGCGGCATCGGCCTTTTTCCCGTCTCCGTACCGGGAAGCGGCTTTTCTCACCCTAGATGGTGTCGGCGAATGGGCGACGGCGAGCTACGGCGCCGGCAGGGGAAACGAGGTGAAGATCGAGGCGGAGATCAATTTTCCGCACTCCCTGGGCCTGCTCTATTCGGCATTCACATACTATACGGGATTCAGGGTCAATTCGGGCGAGTACAAGGTCATGGGGCTTGCCCCCTACGGTGAGCCGCGGTACAAGGACCGCATTCTAAGCGAACTGATGGATCTCAAGGAGGACGGTTCGTTCAAGCTCAATATGGACTATTTCGGGTACTGCGCCGGGCTGACCATGACGAACAAAGCTTTCAATAAACTGTTCGGCGGTCCGCCCCGTAAGCCCGAGTCGAAACTGACGCAACGCGAGATGGATCTGGCCCGCTCCGTCCAGGATGTCACCGAAGAGGTTATGATGCGGATGGTCCGCCACGTCCATAACGAGACGGGGCTGCCGTATCTCTGCCTGGCGGGCGGCGTAGCGCTGAACTGCGTCGGGAACGGCAAGATCCTGCGCGAGGGACCGTTCGATGACGTCTGGATCCAGCCGGCGGCGGGCGATGCGGGGGGCGCGCTCGGTGCGGCTCTCTTCACCTGGTACCAGTATCTCGGCAACGAGCGGCACGCCGACGATACAAGCGATTTACAGAAAGGTTCATATCTCGGTCCAAATTTCGATAACGGGTACATCAAGGAGTATCTCGATGAACGGGAGATACCCTACGAGGTGCTGCGGGATGATGAGATACCCGAGCGTGTGGCGGATCTGATCAACGATCAGAAGGTGATCGGTTGGTTCCAGGGGCGCATGGAGTTCGGCCCGCGAGCGCTCGGCAGCCGCTCGATCATCGGCGATGCCCGCTCACCGGAGATGCAGGAGACGATGAATCTGAAGATCAAGTTCCGCGAGAGTTTCCGGCCCTTCGCTCCATCGACGCTCGCCGAAAAGGTGAGTGACTACTTCGAAATCGATCGGGAGAGTCCGTACATGCTCCTCGTGGCTCCGGTTAAGCGCGAAATTTGCCGGGAGCTCACCGATGAGGAGAAGAAGCTCGGCGGTATCGCCAAGCTGCAGGTTGTCCGTTCCACCATCCCCGCCATCACGCACGTCGATTACTCGGCGCGTCTCCAGACGGTGAACGAGAGGGACAATCCGCTCTACCATGCGATGATAGCGAAATTCGACGAGAAGCAGGGGTGCCCGGTCATCATCAACACGTCGTTCAACGTCCGCGGAGAACCGATCGTGTGCACGCCCGAGGACGCATATCTCTGCTTCATGAGGACAAACATGGATTATCTTATCATGGGGAATTATCTGATCGAGAAGAAAGAGCAAAAACCGCTGGAAAAGGACATAGATTTCCTTCGCGAGTTCGAACTCGACTAGGAGTGGCTGATGGTCGTCCAGGATATCAAGAATATCAGGAGCGGGAAAAGCGAGCTGCGCAAGTTCGGTCTTACCGTCGGGATAGCACTGGGAATCTTCGGCGGGTTGTTCCTGTGGCGTGGTAAGGGGTATTTCGACATCCTGTTTTATATAGCCGGTGCGTTTATTCTACTCGGCCTGGTTGCTCCAATCATTCTGAAGCCGATCCAGAAGGTCTGGATGACCCTTGCCGTCATACTCGGATGGGTGATGACCCGGGTCATCCTCTGCATCCTCTTCTTCGTGATTGTTACCCCGATTGGACTGATCTCAAGGCTCTTCGGCAAAAGATTTCTCGATCTCGAGTTCGACGAGAACGCCCGGACATACTGGGTGCCCAAGCGGTCTTCGAGAACCGACAAGAGCGACTATGAGAAGCAATTCTAGCGCTGGAGCAGCCGTGCACTCTAAAAAGCGTATCCTCGTCCATGTGCTCGTTCTGTTAATTACCGTCGTGGCGCTCTTCGCCGCCGTAGAGCTGGTCATGCGCCTCCTCTATCCGGTGCCCGAATACAGCGGCCGCCTGTGGCGGCGCGAGGGAAACGCCGCGAAGTGGTCAACTTCGGTGTCCCCGGCCTGAACACGTTTCAAGAGGTGATGTATGCGCTTAACCTCAATCCGTCATTCTTTCGGAGGTTAATTTTTGGCCGGGCGCCGGGACG
>CBFCXB010000290.1:0-4303 GCA_965601905.1 uncultured bacterium
GTCCGCATCGGACGCATTGCCCAGGATATTCGCCCAGGGCTGCGGATCCCCGATATGCCCGAAGCGCTGGTACTGCCCGTACCAGACATCAATAACCGGCGAATCCTGGGCGTGGGCCGGCGCCACAGCCGCCGTGACGAGACAAAGCCCCACTAGCACCATACCGATGATTGAATATATAATGTTACGGCTTGATCTGTCATTCATACGTGATCCCAGCCCGTTAAAACGCATATACCTGCTGCCGGATTGCACTCGCAGGCGTATATCCTTTTTAGTTATAGGATTTCAGGGGCAACGATCCTGGCTCTTGCCATGATACGGCGATTGAAGCGCGGCGATCGCGCAGGCAAGAAGACGGCCGGCGAAAGCACCGGAACGTGACACGTGTTGTCCCTGATCCGATAGGAAGAGGAGAGCGTTCCTATCAGTCTCCGAGTGTCAATTTCGGAGTGGATGGCCACCGAGAGTACCTCCTGATGCAGTTGATGCGAACCATTCTCGGCATTGCCCTTACCTAATTTAACCATAAAAGCGGCGGTTTGTCAATCTGTCTGTCGTATTGACCCTGGGATTAGGAAGGGACAAGGATATCCGCCTTCAGCATCTCCGTGACGGCGCCGGTGTGGGGGATGCACGCAACGACCTCGATGACGTCGTCGAGACCGAGGGATACGACCAGATCCCGGTAGGCTAGGGTGTCGACTCATTCCCTGCTCCCGATGAATTTGACATTCACCCTCGTCAGGAGCCCACCACCGGATCACAATATACCCGATAATGCCCCGAAGAGCGGAATTGATTAAATGCGGGATATCTGGTAAAATCTACTTTATATAATTTTCCTCGGCTCGACGAGAGATCCGAAGATCAGGAGGCGCTTAATGAAGGTCCGTTTCGCAATCTCACTGCTGCTACTGCTAACCGTGGGCGCTGTTTCCTGGCCGCCTGTATCCTTTGCTCCGGGCGATCATTTTCATGACCCGGCGGCTTCGGCCGTGGGGGAAGTGCGAAGCCCGATTCCGGCCGCCGTGAGAGAAGTACGAAATCTGATTCCGGCCGCCCATGCCGGCGCCGATGCGGTGGTGCTTGCCGGTGAGACGGTGCCGTTCTGGGGAAACGGGGCGTCCCCGGAGTACGAGATCGTGGAATACATGTGGGATTTCGATGGGGATGGCGTGAATGATTTCGTGTCGAGAGAGAGTGGTCACACCACATTCACATTTTACGGGACGGGACGTTACCAATGCGTACTTACCGTCGTCGATTCCGAGGGACAGACAGCGCGGGACACGCGCCGCATAGTCGTCGTTGCCGACGGGCCGGCGGCCGAGAGGGCGCGGCAGACCCTGGCCCCCGCGCACTACACCGTCCGCAACGCCGCCGACGGCGTGACCCACCGGTACGCCGTCATGATCAACGGCGGATCCGAAGAGCGTTTCTGGATCGACGTCGAGGTCGGTTACGACATGCTGGTCAATGGATACGGATTCTCTCCCGATGACGTCTATCTGCTGAACTACCGGGGCGAGAGCTATTACGGGGACAATCCCGACGGCATGATCGATTACGAGGCGAGGCTCGAGAACGTCGATTCCGTCTTCGCCGAGCTGGCGGTCCGGACGGACGAGGACGACGAGGTGTTCATCTGGATAACGGATCATGGGCGGGGCTACCGAGGGCCGGAGGATCAGTATTACGGCTACCTGGCTGGATACGCGTCGGTCGATCCGGGGGACGAGCCGGACTACCTCGAGAGCGAATTCAGGCTGCGGACATTCATCACGGGTGGCGATTACGCGGAAGTCTACAATCACGGGATGAATGTCTGGGCGCCGTACAAGGCGTATGAATCGCCGAATGTCTACAGATTCTACCGAAGGAAGTATGTGTCCCACTTCGACAGCGTCTACGTGGAGAGCGCGGACGAGTTCTTCTCCGATGACGACGTGTACATCGAACAGTTCTATGATTACGCACTCGGCGATACGAACCGCGACGGCAGGATCGATGCGAATATCGGCGAGGTGTACGATTTCGACGGGGACGGAGATCCGCCGTACGATCCCGCCGACAGCACGTACGACGAGGACGACTGGGGCGCGGTCGACATCATGAGCGACGATTACAACTATCTCAGCACCGCCATGCCGGAGGGCGGGTACCCCTATAAGATCTTCGACGACGGGCTCCAGGGAAAGCTCTGCATCGATCTGGCGTATGCCGGCGGGATTCCCGAGATCGACGGACGCGACGAGGACAACGCGGGGCTCTTCGACTGGATGGACGTCAACATGGACGGAGACACCGAGGACACGGTCAGTATCGATGAGTTGGTGTGCCTCTATATTGACGAGCTGTCCGATGACGATCTCGCCATGTTCGTCGACCGGTTGAGCGTCGCGAAGATCACGACCGTCGCCATGCCGTGCTACTCCGGTGGATTGATCGAGGATCTCTCGGCGGCGAATCACGGTATCAGCACGGCGACGACCGAGGAGGACGCCTCGAGCGGCAACGGCTTCATACGGGATTTCACGGCCGCGCTGCACGGATTCGATCAGTACGGCATCCCTGTCGACGCTGATGCGGACGAAAACGGGTATGTCAGCATGACGGAGGCGTTCAACTACGCCGCGCCGCGCAACTCGTATTTGCATATCCCGCAATACGACGACAACGGTGACGGGATCCCGCAGGAGGCGCCCGTTCCGGCGGGGGGCGACGGCACATTCGGCGCCTCCACGTATCTCTGCGATATCGGAGCGGAGACCGTGGCGACCCCCGGGATCGATCCGGACGGCGGTTTCTACCAGTTGTCAAAGTATGTTTATATTACCTGCCCCACGCCCGGCGCCGTTATCCGGTACACGACCGACAATTCCGATCCGAAGCCCACGAGCCCGGAATATATGGGAAGCATACTCGTCGATCACCGCATGGTCTTGAAGGCACGGGCATACAAGGACGGGTGTCTCCCGAGCGCGGTCGCGGAGGCGGCCTTCTTCATGCCGGGAAACAGTATCGTGTTCGTCAAGCCAGACGGCGATGACATAAACGACGGATCGAGCTGGGCGGCGGCGAAGCGGACGATTGCGGGGGCCCTGGATGTCGTCTCGGCCGGGGACGACGTCTGGGTCAAGGGGGACAGCGGGGCGGTGTACGCCGAGCGAATCACCGTGCCGGTGGATGTGGCGATGTACGGCGGATTCGGGGGCGGCGAGAGCGATCCCAGCGAGCGATATTCCTTTCCGCGTGAGGCCGGCGATTCGCTGGCGACGATCATCGACGGGGGAGACGGGGGGACGGTGGTCACGATCGAGGCCGGCGCGAGCGCCGTCACGCTCATCGACGGCCTCACGATCCGGAATGGATTCGCCGCCATGGGGGGCGGCGTCTATATCGATTCCGGCTCACCGACCGTTCTGAGGTGCACCGTGACCGGCAACTTCGCGACGTTCTACGGGGGAGGTATCTACTGCAATCAGTACTCCGATCCGGCGATCGGGGAATGCCGTGTCACGGGCAACGAGAGCGTATACTGCGGCGGCGGGATACAGAGCTCGAACGGGAGTTCGCCGGTGGTTTATAACTCGATCGTCGCGGAAAACTCGGCCGGCACGTACGGAGGAGGGCTGTTCCTCTGGGCCAGTAGCTCCCTCTGCACCCCCCGCCTGATCACTTGCCTCATCGCAAACAACACGGCCGGGCAGTACGGCGCCGGTGTCGTGTCGAGGGATATGAGCAATCTCGAGATGATCAATTGCACGGTCGCCGGCAACACGGCCACCCGCGGCGGCGGATTGTATCTCGAGGAATGTGCGTCTCGGATCGCGAACTGCATCTTCCGTTATAACGATGCGACGAGCTACGCCGACAATATCAAGCTCGCGCTGGGAGCGGAGCTCACCGTCTCGTACACCGCCGTTCCGGCCGGATATCCCAGCGTGCATATCGACGGGGACTGCGTTCTGGCGTGGGGTGACGGATGCATCGATGCGGATCCGCTCTTTACCGATCCGGACGGACCCGATGACGATCCGGTCACCTCGGCGGATAACGACTACCGGCTGCTCGTCGATTCGCCGTGCATCGACGCCGGTGACAACGATGCGCTGCCGGGCGGCCTCGCCACCGACGTCGACGGATGTCCGCGCCTCATCGACTGCATCTACGTCACGCCGGATCCCGGGCACGGCGCGCCGCCGGTCGTCGACATGGGGGCCTGCGAGTGGCAGTACCCGTCAAACGTCGAGGCGGAACCGTTCCCGCGGTACGTGACCGCGCTCCGGCAGAACTATCC
>CBFCXB010000291.1:0-4294 GCA_965601905.1 uncultured bacterium
TCATGTTCAGACATGGAATGGAAAAAACAAGCACGGCCAAGTAGTCTCGAGTGGCGTATATTTTTATCTGTTGAAAACCGGACAATCATCATACACAAAGAAAATGCTTCTCATAAAATAGTCCACTTCTCATAAGAACATAGAGGGTTTAACTCATAAGCCGGATCAGCTCCCAGGTGATATTTCAATAAAAAAAGCATTGACAAATTAATATTATTTAATAATAGTTATAATTACTATTAGCGAGAGGTTTGTATTATGCACCAAACACGTAAGATGCGAATGACGAGGCAGCGAAAGACCATTCTCGAAGAGCTCGAAAAGCTCCATACGCATCCGACAGCCGATGAGATATACGAGCGCGTGCGGAGGCGGCTGCCGCGTGTGAGCCTCGGGACGGTGTATAGAAACTTGGAGTTTTTATCGCGAAGCGGTATGATCGGCAAGATCGAGATCGCCGGTCAACAGATGCGCTTCGACGAAGAACCGGGTACACATCAGCACATCCGCTGTATCCGGTGTGGCAGGATTACAGACATTCCGGGGGAGCAGATACCCACCGAGTGCGACAGGGACGCAATACAAGCGACAGGGTATATATTGATCGAACGCCGGGTAGAATTTCTCGGTATCTGTCCGGCATGCCGGAGTGCGGCGCGGAGCGGGCGGGATTCGTGAGTGCGGCGGCGGGCGCCGGACCTTCGGAGCGGTTATGGAGAGGCACGGCATGATGGAAAAGGAAAAACTACGGGAGTCGCTCGAGCGGCTCTATCACACGTACAACAGGCGGTCATACGTCGGTACCGATCCCCTTGTCTACCTGTACGACTTCGACCGCACGGACGACCGGGAGCTCGTTGCGCTGGTGGCGTCGTCACTGGCATTCGGCAACGTGAAGCAGATCATGCGGAGCATCGAGTCCGTACTGGATGTACTGGGCGATTCGCCGGTCGATTTTGTCATGGGCGCCGGCCCGGGAAAGCTCGGGAAGATATTTTCCGGATTCAAGCACCGGTGGGCGCGGGGCGGCGATCTCCAGTGCCTGCTTCTCGGTGCGCGTCATATCATCAATACGCACGGTTCTCTCGAGAAATGTTTCATCGGCGCCTACGAACGCTCCCATCGCGACGCAATTCCGGCGCTTACCGCATTCACCGAGGAGATCGCGCGCGGGAGCGGTGGTACGGCCGGTTGTCTCGTGCCGTCCCCTTGTCGTGGAAGCGCCTGCAAGCGTCTCAACCTCTTCCTCCGGTGGATGGTGCGGCGTGACGATGTCGATCCCGGCGGGTGGCGCCACGTTCCCGCGGCGAAGCTGATCGTTCCGCTCGATATCCATATGCACCGGTGGGGCAGGGCACTCGGGTTTACCGAACGGCGGCAGGCCGATCTCAGGACTGCCCGGGAGGTCACCGATGGGTTCAGGGCGGTTGCTCCCGATGATCCGGTGCGGTACGATTTCACGCTGACGCACCTGTCGATGGAGCGGGGCGCGGAACGGGATGCATTTCTCGAGACGTTGGGAATCGATCCTGCGGGGACCGAACACTGACGGTGGAGTAAATGGAGTAAGCTATGGTTGAAGCACTGAAGGCATTTGTAACGGCGCTCTGGGATACACTGACGGCGATGTCGCCATACCTGCTCTTCGGCTTTTTTATCGCTGGTGTGCTTTCCGTCGTGATCCGCCCCGAGTTCGTCGAGCGGCATCTCGGCGGCAGCGGGCTCGGATCGGTCGTGAAGGCCTCGCTCTTCGGCGTGCCGCTGCCGCTCTGTTCCTGCGGCGTCATTCCCGTCGCCGCATCACTCCGCAGGCACGGCGCCGGCTCCGGCGCGACGACGTCTTTTCTCATTTCGACCCCGCAGACCGGCGTGGACAGCATCATGGTAACGCTGAGTCTTCTGGGGCCGGTTTTCGCCGTTTTCCGGCCGCTCATCTCGTTCGTGAGCGGACTCATCGGCGGCTCGCTCGTCGCGTACGCGGGAGGCGATCACCGGGAGGCGGGCACAGGCGGCGCGCGGTGCGCGGACGGCCAATGCGGGATCAATCATGAACGCGGCTCGTTCACGGACATCTTTCGGTACGGATTCGTTACACTGCCGCGGGATATCAACCGGGCGCTCATCGTCGGCGTCGTGATCGCCGGCGTGATATCAGCCGCCATTCCGGATGATTTCTTCGCCGGGCTGCTCGGCGGCGGTATACTGTCGATGCTGATCATGATGGCCGTCGGGATTCCCGTCTATGTGTGCGCCACGGCGTCGGTCCCGGTGGCGGCCGTGCTGATCGCGAAAGGCATATCCCCCGGCGCGGCACTCGTCTTTCTGATGACGGGTCCGGCGACCAATGCGGCGACCATCGCCACCGTGTGGAAGATCATGGGGAGGCGCGTCGCGGTCATGTACCTCGCCACCGTTGCGGTATGCGCGATCGGCGCGGGGCTGCTACTCGACGCCATATTTTTCCGCGGCGGCATCGAGGTTGTCACTGAAATGCCGTCGATGCTGCCGTCGTTCGTGAAGATTGCGAGCGCGGTGGTGCTCGTCGCCGTGCTGGTCGCGGCATTTTTCAAGTCGTCTAAGGTAGGTGGAGAGAAGATGCAGGACGCAGGCGCAAAGCGGGTGCGTATCGGGATCACGGGGATGACGTGCGAACACTGCGCACGGAGCATTCATCGTGCGATCATGGAGGTCGAGGGGGTCGAATCGGCCGAGGTCGACTTCAGGAAGGGGTATGCGATCGTGACCGGGCACGAATTCGACATCGGGCGGATCGGCGCGGCTATAGAGGAACTCGGGTATAAATTTGTTGGCAGCGAGGAACTGGAGTAGTACTGTAACAACACCGTTCCCTGTTCCAGCGGCACGGAGAACGGATCAACAAAACAGGGAGGTAGCGTAGATGTCGCTCAAGGGTACCAAGACGGAAAAGAACGTGATCACCGCCTTCGCCGGTGAGTCGCAGGCGCGGAACCGTTACTCGTACTTCGCCGGCAAGGCGCGCAAGGAAGGGTACATGCAGATCGCCGCCGTTTTAGAGGAGACGGCCGACCAGGAGCGCGAGCATGCAAAACGCTTCTTCAAGCTTCTCGAGGGGGGGGAAGCGGAGATCCACGGGAATTTCCCGGCCGGCGTCATCGGCTCCACGGTGGAGAACCTCAAGGCGGCGGCCGACGGCGAGATGTACGAGTGGTCGGAGATGTATCCCGGGTTCGCCAAGACGGCGCGGGACGAGGGATTCGATGATATCGCCGAGATATTCAAGGCGATCGCCGTGGCCGAGAAGCAGCACCAAAGACGGTACATGGCGCTCTACGAGAATGTAAAGGAAGGTCGCGTCTTCAAGCGTGACGAGAAGGTAAAGTGGCGCTGCCGCAACTGCGGCTACGTGCACGAGGGAACCGAGGCGCCGACGGTGTGCCCGGCGTGCGCCCATCCGCAGGCGTACTTCGAGCTGCTCGGCGAGAATTACTAGAAATTGTCCCGGCCGCACGTGCGGCCGTACCGGGCGGCCCGCGCACCGGGCGGGACCTGAGAATAGGAGGTTCGAAACATGACAAAGCGACTCCAGGTATACAAGTGCGATGTCTGCGGCAACATCGTCGAGATGCTGCACGAGGGGGCCGGACAGCTCGTCTGCTGCAACGAGCCGATGAAGCTGTTCGAGGAGAACACGACCGATGCCGCCACCGAGAAGCACGTTCCCGTCATCGAGAAGGTCGAGAACGGGTACCGGGTCACGGTCGGCAGTGTTCCCCACCCGATGGAGGAGAAGCACTACATCGAGTGGATACAGCTTATCGCGGACGGGCATTCGTGCCGCGTGTTCCTCTCGCCCGGTGAAAAGCCGGAGGCGTTCTTCGAGGTGACGGCCGACAAGGTGACGGCCCGCGAGTACTGTAACATTCATGGACTCTGGAGCAAGGAGTAGAGGCAAATGATCGGCAAGAAGATCCGGGATGCGTTCAACGAGCAGATTCAGCACGAGACATACTCGGCGTATCTGTATCTGCAGATCGTCGCGTATTTCCATGGCGAGGGCCTCGATGGCATGGGGCAGTGGATGCGCGTGCAGGCGATGGAAGAGCTCACGCACGCGATGAAGTTCTTCGATCACATCATAGAGCGCGGCGGTGCGGTCGAGCTGCTTGCGATAAAGAAGCCGACCAAGGCATGGAAATCGCCGCTCGATGCGTTCAAGGCCGCCCTCAAGCACGAGCAGTTCATCACGGGCAAGATCAACGACCTCGTGAAGCTCTCCAACGCCCAGAAGGATTACGCATCACAGAGCATGCTC
>CBFCXB010000292.1:0-4261 GCA_965601905.1 uncultured bacterium
TGACGGTGAAAACTGGCTGTACATTGGCTCAGGCGATGAGGACGAGAAGAAAATAGAGAAAATCAAGGTCAAGAAGAAGGAATCGTGTGCCGCCTACCTGGGCATCTACATGGATGAGATCTCAAGTAAGATCAAGCGCAAGTACGATTACCCGAAGGACGACGGTGTGCTCATCATCGAAGTTGTGGAAGGCAGCCCCGCCGAGGATGCCGGACTCGATGCGAATGATATTATCTACCTCTTCAACGGGGAGGAGGTTGTAGAAGCCAAGCAGCTGTCCACCCTGGTCAAAAAGAAGAAACCCGGCGATACGATCGAGATCGTACTGTACCGCGGCGGCGACGAGAAGATGGTCAATGTCACCTTGGGTGAGTACCCCTACGAGGTCTCGATCGACGTGGATGATTTCGAGGATTACGCCGAGGAGATCGGCGATTTCGCCGGCAGGCTCGGCAAGTCGATCGGAGCATGGTGGTACGGCAGCTTCGGAAACGGGGGCCGTCTGGGAATGGAGTTGACCGACCTCGACGAGGACCTGGCCGGGTACTTCGATGTCAAGGAGAATGAGGGTGTTCTCGTCCTCAGGGTTCATGAAGGCAGTCCCGCCGAGGAGGCAGGTGTGAAACCCGGGGATGTGATCATTGCATTCAACGGCGAGGACGTGTCCGGGGTTGATGACGTTCTCGAAGGGCTGACCGATCTCGAAGAGGAGACGGTCGAAATCGAGATCGTGAGGAAGGGTAAAAAGCAGAAGCTCGAGGCCAAATTGGAAGAGGGCAAGTATATTTATCGTATGCGCCCGGAACGGAAACGCCGGATCTTTATACCTCCGAAGCACTTCGATATTATTGACAAGGGGGATATGGAAAAGGAGCTCGAAGAGCTCAAGCAGGAACTCAAGGAACTTAAAAAGCAGATCAAGGAACTGGAAAAAAAGTAGATTTTAGCCGGTCGGATACAGCGACGCACACGATGAGCCAGCCCCGGCAGGGGCTGGCTCTCACTCTATGCCCATTTCCCGCTTAAATCCTTTGACAGTTGGGTAAAAGTTCTCTATGTTAAGACTTGTTTATTTTCTGGATTGTCTTCAATGGAGGATTGTTGCGCCGGTTTTTGCGTAAGAGGGGGTTCAATGATGGCAGATGAACGGGATTACGGTGCCTCGGAATCCGAAGAGACGCCGACCGAACAGGAAGTGTCGGGCGGATTCTTCCCATCGATGCTGGATATATTCATCGATCCGATGAAGGTGTTCCGCCGTATCGAGGCCGGTATGAGCTGGTGGAAGCCGTTCGTCGCCATTTCCATCATCGGTATCGTCATCGCCGTGATTAACGCACCCCTGACGGACCGAATGATCGAAGCGCAGTATGCCACCGCGGACGCGGAGAAGTACGAACAACTCAAAAACGCCATAGATAAGTGGAAGTACATCGGATATATCGCCATACCGATTGTCGTGCTGCTGGCGGGCGTCGTCATCGCCGGTGTCGCACATCTCGTCAACAGCGTGGTGAGCATGCGGGCGAACTTCAAGAAGACACTGACGTTGACGCTCTTTTGTGGTTTCATCGGTGTCCTGTCTCAGATCGTCAGCTATATCATCATCTGGACGAGGGGGATCGAAACAATCGAATCGGCCGAGGATCTCAAGGTGAGTTTCGGGATTGGAGCGCTCATTCCCGATCTCGAGGGATTCTGGTACAGGTTCTCCGAAAGTCTGAGCCTGTTTCAGATATGGTACTATATTCTGTTCGTCATCGGCGTTGCGGCGATCTTTTCGATCGAGCGCAGAAAAGCCATCATAACGGGCGTCGCCGTCTGGCTCGTTTCGTTTCTCATGATGTTTCTCCAGGGTCTCGGCGGCGGGGGGATGTGACGCCGGGTTTCAGGACGCCGTAGGCAGTGAAGGATACAGAGCGGTTCGCGTGTGATGGCCGAACCGGATGGAAGTCCGAAGAGAGGAACGTAAAAACAGATTTACAATTCGACGAATGTACATGAGGAGGTAGTGTTGAAGAAGTATAGCATCGAGAATCTGCGCAATGTCGTTCTCGTCGGCCATCAATCTTCGGGCAAGACGACGCTCGGAGAGGTGATGCTCTTCAATGCCGGCGTTACGAATCGAATCGGTAAGGTCGAGGATGGTAATACGGTGCTTGATACCTCCCCCGAGGAGATCGAACGGCAGATATCCATCTCGACCGGATTCGCTTGCTTCGAAGCGTCCAAAACAAAAATCAACATTATGGACACTCCCGGTTACGAGGACTTTGTCGGGGAGGTGGTTTCCTGTCTCCCCGTGGTCGAGGCGGGTTTGGTCGTCATCAGCGCGGACAGCGGCGTCGAGGTCGGTACAGAGAAGACATGGAGGTATCTCGACGAAGATAATCTGCCCCGTATCGTCTGCGTCAACAAGATGGACAAGGAGTATGCCGACTTCGACAAGTGCCTCGCCGATGCCCAGAAATTCCTCAGCACACGGGTCATGCCTCTCATCCTTCCGATCGGCCATGGAGATTCTTTCACCGGCGTTGTGGACCTTCTCAAGAAGAAGGCGTTTGTATACAAGGGGACCGACGGCACATTCACCGAGGAGGAAGTACCGGTTGATCTCGCCGGCACCGTGGAGGAGTGGCGCAAGAAACTGATGGATTTTGCAGCCGAGTCGGACGATTCCCTCCTCGAGAAGTTTTTTGATGTCGGAGAGCTGACCGACGAGGAGCTCGCCGGGGGAGTCTCAGCCGGTTGCCGCGCCGGAACGCTCGTTCCCCTCGTCGTTACATCGGCCGCAAAGAACATCGGTGTCAAGCAGCTCGTTGAGATGATCACCGCGCTGCTCCCATCGCCCGAGTGGCGCGAGGCGGTCGTGGTGAAGACGGCAGCGGGCGATGAGCAGAAAGTCAGTGTCGGTCCGGGCGAGAAGATCCTGGCGTTCGTTTTCAAGGCGCTCTCGGAAAAGCACACGGGGGATCTCTCCTTTATCAGGGTATTTTCAGGTGAGGTGAATGTCGGTGACGATCTCCACGATTCGACCGCCCGGAGCGGCGAGCGGATCGGCCAGCTCTACTACATTCAGGGAAAGAACAGGATCGATACCGATTCAATTCCCGCCGGAGATATCGGGGCAGCGGTGAAGCTGAGGGTGGCAAAGATCAACCATACGCTCACGGAGCGCTCGAATCAGGTGATGCTGAAGGGGATAGAATTCCCCGAACCGTCACTGCATACCGCCATCGCCGCCAAGGGAAAGGGCGATATGGAAAAGATCGCCTCCGGTCTGCACAAGCTCGCCGAGGAGGATCCGACCTTCAGGGTGGAATCCAACCCCGAGCTTCGGCAGACGATCCTCTCGGGTCAGGGTGAGTTGCATTTCGACGTGATACTCGGCCGCCTGAAGAGGGATTATCAGGTAGAAGTCGAGATGGAGCCGCCCAAGGTACCGTATCGTGAGACAATTACGGCGACTGCTGAGGCGCAGGGCAAGCACAAGAAGCAGACCGGCGGTCGCGGGCAGTATGGTGATGTATGGATCAAGGTCGATCCGCTCCCTCGCAGCGGCGGTTTCGAATTTGTCAACGCTATCGTGGGTGGCGTTGTTCCCTCGAAATACATACCGGCCGTTGAAAAGGGAGTGGTGGAAGCGATGAAGGCGGGCTCGCTCGCCGGTTACCCGGTGATGGATATGAAGGTGACTCTGTTCGACGGCTCCTTTCACACGGTCGACTCGTCGGACCAGGCATTCAAGGTGGCCGGCTCGAAAGGATTCAAGGCAGCGTTTCAGCAGGCCAAGCCGGTGATACTCGAACCGATCATGGATGTCGAGGTTCTCGTTCCGGAGGAGTATGTGGGGGATGTGATGGGGGATCTCTCGATGCGGCGCGGCAAGATACAGGGAACCGAGCAGCAGGGAAAACAGCAGAAAATCAAAGCTCAGGTTCCCCTCTCCGAGCTCCACCGGTACAGCACCACGCTGCGGTCAATGACGCAGGGCAAGGCGTCACACCGGAGAGATTTCTCCCACTACGAGATCGTGCCCCACGAGGTCACGCAGAAACTCGTGACGCAAGCGGCGGCGGCCAAGGAGGAAAGCAACTAGCCTTAATCCGTCATTCTTTTGGGTGTGAATGTTTGGCCGGGCGCGTAGGGACGGCGGTCGACGGCGAGTTCCGCAGCGCACCGGCCCGCAACCGTACGTGATCTATTAAAACGCACCGTTTCCATGCCGGTGCGCTGCGGACTGTCTGAGCCGGAGCGCCCC
>CBFCXB010000293.1:0-4258 GCA_965601905.1 uncultured bacterium
CTGGCAACATTTCGCAAACCGCGCCATGATATTGTCCATACCATCCATCCTGATGCCGTGACCGGGCTCCTCAACGATCGTTCGCAGATTGTCGATCTGCCGCCGTTCCCTCTCCTGCTGCTGGAACTCATTCTCGCCGGAAATCCGATCGACCACATCGGCAAGCGGAATCTTACCACGGGCGAGAGCGGCGTACAAATCGTCGAGGGAACTCCTTTTGAACGCTTTGAGCAATGTGCGAATCGCGGATTCCTTGGGAAGCGATAGTTTTCGCTTTCTGAGTTCCGACCTGAGGAGCTCCCGCCCCGCGGTTCGATCACTCTCGGCCGTCTTGGCCCTGAACCAGTTCCTGATCTTCGCCCTCGCCCGTGATGTCTTCACCTTACTCAGCCATTTCTCGTGCGGTTCCGCCTTCAGCGAGGTCACCACCTCCACGCGGTCGCCGCTCTTCAATTGGTAGTCGAGGGGCACGAGCCGTCCGTTCACCTTTGCGGCCGAGCAATGATCACCGATGTCGGAATGAATGGTGTACGCAAAATCGATCGGTGTCGATCCCACCGGAAGCTGCTTGAGCTCACCGGCCGGCGTGAACACATAGATCTTGTTCTGGAAAATATCGGCCTTCAGGTACTGCATGAACTCCGCCGGATCGGTCAGCTCGAGCTGGTAGTCGATTGCACGACTTATCCATTCCAGCCACCGTTTCCAGGTTGCCGTGGCCTTTCCTCGTTCCTTGTAGATCCAGTGCGCCGCAATACCGTATTCCGCCGTGTAATGCATCTGCTCGGTTCTGATCTGTATCTCCATGCGGTTTCCAGATGGATCGATGACCGTCGTGTGGATCGACTGGTACATATTGACCTTGGGAGCCGCAATATAATCCTTGAAGCGTTCCTGTATCGGCTCGAACTGGCGGTGCACAATCTCGAGCGCATGGTAACAGTCCCGCACTGATTTTGTAATGATTCGCATGGAGAGGATATCATAAATATGATCGATAGGCACATGCTTGATCTGCATCTTATGATGGACACTGTATGGATGCTTGATGCGACTCGCGATCTTGGCATCGATATGTTCCTGCCGCAGTCTCTGTTCAATCGGTTGACGAAAACGTTCGAAGGCCGCTTCCCCGTTTTCAACACGTTCACTTACCATTCCGCGAATAGAAGTGAAAATGTCCGGCTCGAGGAACTGAAAGGAGATATCTTCGAGCTCGCTCTTTATCTTGCCCATACCGAGACGGTGCGCCAGCGGTGCGTATATTTCGATCGTCTCACGCGCGATGTACGTCTGCCGCTCTTCCGGAAGGAATTCCAGCGTTCTTATGTTGTGGAGACGATCCGCGAGCTTGATGAAAATAACCCTGATATCCTTCACCATCGAAATGAGCATCCTTCTCGCGGCCTCCACCTGCCGCTCCTCGGGCGACCGAAACGCGAGTTTTTCGAGCTCGGTGAGTCCCTCCACCAATCCCGCTATCTCCTCACCGAACTCACCCCTTACATCCTGCAAGGTCACACCGGTATCCTCCACGACATCATGCAGCAAACCGGCCGCACAAGTCGTGGTGCCGAGCTTGAGTTCGAGGAGAATGCGTGCCACCTCGATCCCGTGCGTAATAAACGGTTCTCCCGAGAGCCGACGCTGGCCCTCGTGCGCCCGCGCGGCGAAGGCATATGCCTTCTCCAGCAGCTCCCGCCCCTTGTCGTCTGCGGGCATAACGCTGCGCACAACGTCACGGAACGTGTCATCGAGTTTCTTTGATACACTCTGCCGTTTCATGCGTGAACATTCCGACAAACGGATTTCCCGGGTCTTCGGGAAAATAGCCGACTCAGACGTCGGGCACGTTTTCCCCCGTATATCGCAAGGCCGTCACATTCAGCTGTGGAGCGGCTTTGCCCATGTATACATTCTTACGAACATGGACCAAAGTGTCAAGATGGCTGCCCACGATTTCCTCGGGCGGCCATTTTTTTCCCATCGTGAACGCGATGAGATCACCGGTTGTTCCGGAGCGGCCCGCCGCTTTTATCTTCAGGTGACCGTCACCGACGATGCGAGTTCCCGGTAATACCTTCAGATCGCCGACCAGAAGCACGGGCTCGGGATTACCCGGGCCGAACGGGGACAGTCTCTTGATGAAGGTGACGAGGTTCAATGTACACTCATCCAACGCCGTTTCCGCATCTATCCGCAGCACATCCCCGGCGCCGGCGCCATCCACCAGTTCCTCGACAGCCTTTTCGAACATCCGCTGAAAATCGACGATCTTTTCCTCGCGTATCGAGAATCCTCCGGCTTCACGGTGACCGCCGTACTCATCAAGGTACGCGGCACATCGCTCGAGGGCCTGTTTGATATTCACAAGCCCCGCGGAGCGCGCCGAGCCCTTGCCGACGCCGTCCTTCACCGCGATGAGGACGGAAGGGAGATTGTACCGTTCGGCGAGTCTCGCCGCGCCGATTCCCACAACTCCCCCGTGCCACGATGAGGATGCGAATACAAGAGCACTCGGCTCGTTACGTTTCACGACGATGTCGGCCAGGTAGCTCGCTTCCTCGGTTACGCGACTGTCATGTGCCCTGCGTTTCCTGTTCTTGACCTCTATCTCGGCCACCATTTCCGACGCGGCGGCTATGTCATCGGTGAGAAGGAGACGAACGACATCCCGCGCGCTGCCGATCCTGCCCGGAGAGTTGAGACGGGGAACGATGGTAAAACAAACCTGACGGGCCGAGAATCCATCCGGTGGAAGTCCGCTTACCGCCTGCAGCGCTTTCATGCCGGGACGCCGCCAGGCCCGGAGTACATCGAGGCCCTGCGATACGAGTATCCTGCTCTCGTCCGTGAGAATCGTGTAGTCTCCCAGCGTCCCGATTGCCACGAGATCGAGCTGATCCACAAGCGAGAGATTGATGCCCATCACCTTTTCCAGGCCCTGCAGAAGTTTGAACGCGACGCCTGATCCGGCCAGTTCCTTGAAAGGGTAGCGCTCACCGGGCAATTTGGGATTGATGAACGAGGCAGCTTCGGGAACCCGCTGCTGTATCTCGTGATGATCGGTAACGATCACCTGAACGCCGTTGGCGGCGAGGTATGAGATCAGCTCCCGATCGCTCGAGCCGCAGTCGACGCTCACGACCAGCTTGAGCCCGACCGCGAGCCCTCTCTCCAGCACGCGACGCGCGAGGCCGTATCCGTCACGCGCCCGGTCGGGGATAAAGTACTGCACATTCGCACCGAGTTTCAGCAGCCGCTCATACATCAGCGCGGTACCGCAGATACCGTCGGCATCGTAGTCGCCGTGAACGAGGATGAGATCACCATTGGTGATCGCCCGGTGCAGCAGCGAGGCCGCCTCCCGCATCTCGGCAAATAGAAACGGATCGTGCAATTTATCGATCGAGGGGGAGAGGAAGATGTTTCCCTCTTCGACCGAATCGACGCCTCTCGTCATGAGCAGGCGCGCCTCGAGCGGGGAGAGCAGGAGTGCCCTGCCGATCTCCCGCATAGCTTCCTCGTCCACCTGCTCGAGCACCCAGGCCGGCATCTCGTCCCCACGCTTTCCCAAAAGTAAAAACAAAACGGCAAAGTAGACACGTAAGCCGAGTTCTGTACTCCCGCGTAATGAAGGAGTGGTGATCATTTATCTAGGACCGGCGTTACCGCCGGCCTCCATCGACCTACCCGAGAGTCGAACGAAGCGGGCTACTTCTCCTCTTCTATTTGGTCTTTCTCCGGGTGGGGTTTGCCGAGCTATCACCGTCGCCGGTGATACTGGTAAGCTCTTACCTTACCGTTTCACCCTTACCATTGCAGTGCAATGGCGGTCTATTCTCTGTGGCACTTTCCTTAGGGTTACCCCCACTGGGCGTTACCCAGCACCCTGCCCTCCGGAGCTCGGACTTTCCTCGGGGAGCCAGCGCTCCCCGCGATCACCCGGTCTACTTTGCCGTATAAGACTAGGTGTGCATCCGTACTCTACGACAATATATCACAGTGCCCGGCAAAGGTCAAAGACGCCGTTCGTCAAAGACGTCACGAAAAGAACGAAATCATGGGGGACTACATTCGCACTGCGGCACTATCACCCGGCGGCCGCGGAATCGAGCGCCTCATTGGCGAGGCGATCCGCCTCGGTATTCTTGTCCCTGGTTACGTGCTCGAACGTGCAGCGCGCGAATTGGCCAGCCCCCGCGAGGACCGCCTGGTAGAGCGGCCGGAGATTGGCCTTTCTGACACGGTACTCGCC